>JBCAZB010000082.1:0-8983 GCA_038533315.1 Pseudomonadota bacterium
GTGCTGAGAGCGTGGGTCGGCGTGAGCTCAGTGTTTGATGTGATATTTTTCGAAGGCATAGTGTTCATCCAGCGCAGGCCGAGGCGACGCGGGCCGGTTTTCTGATTGTAAATTGAGAATGCTGTGGCGCACTTTTTTGGCGAGTGATTTTCGATCGGTATCGCGCAACAGATCGCCGGATAGTCGCAGGTCGACCGAAGCGCCGCGCAAGTGCAGCAGACGCCAGACATGAGCGGCGAAGACCATGTCGCCAAAATAGCAGATAGACAACCGGGCCGGCGGATCGGCTGGGTCTGTGACGAAGTGCACAGCGGCGGTGGTCACCGGAAAATCGCCGCTCGCCGCTGTCTGCAGCAGTGGGGCGCGAATCGGTAACACCCAGTCGCTATCGGAGCTCGTACCTTCCGGGAATATGACAACGTTATCGCCTTGCTGGAGTGCCGCCGCGATGTCTGCATTAGTGCGCGGTATGTCGCGATGGTTTTCTCGCGAGATGTAAAGGGTATCGGCCAGTCGAGTCAGCCAGCCGATGACCGGCCAATGCGTGACGTCGCGTTTCGAGACAAAGACAGCCGGCAGGTATTGCGCCATAACAACGATGTCGAGATACGACAGATGATTGCTTGCAATGATGCACAGCTTGTTCGGCAGCGTACCCGTGACGGTGGTCCTGATACCGAGAATGGCACAGGCAGTGCGCGACCAGTGCCGGAACACAAGACCACGAACTCGTCGTCTTAGCGTCGGTGCTGCGACGAGGAGCAGCCGCAGCACGGCAAGCGTGATCGCAGTGATTGCCGTCGCGGCAATCAGCAATATCAACCGCACGCCAGCGACAAAGCGTCGCCATAGCGTTGGTGTGAATTCCTGTCGCGCGAGCGCGTCATCCATCCAGAAACATCCTGCGCGCCTGGTCGGATAGACTGTGAATGTCAAACAGCGCGAGATAGTCGATTGTGGAGAACTCACGATCAAGTGCTGGTCCACTGACGATCTTTGCGCCATAGCTCAAGTACAATCGCATCAGCTTCGGTACGCGCGGTAGAGCGCGGGCTTCAGGCCAGGCCTTTTCCTCGCAGTGGTACGCAGGGCGCACTGCGACATGAACATCCGGATCGCATGCCCCCTGTTCCCGCAGGCGACGAAACAAAGCCTGACCTTCGGCCGGGTCGGTACTGGTCAGCGAGCAACAACCGAAGAAAAACCGATGACCACGTTCTGTCATGTAGCGAGCCATGCCTTTCCATAGCAGGAATAGAACACGCGTATTGCGGTGCTCAATGTCGATACAGGCCCGGCCCAGTTCGATCGCGCTATCCAGTATCGTGTCACCTAGCTGTTCAAGCTCGTATTCGTTGGCGGAGTAAAAACCGGCGCCGTTCGCGGCCATGCGCCTATCCTGCAGTCGGTAAGTACCAACAATGGCGCCAGTGCGGGCGTCCTCGACCATCAGGTGGTCACAGTGTGCATCGAACTCGTCGCGATCTTCGCCGGTCTCGTACGAACTGCTGAGGCCTTCATCCAGTTCAAGGTTGAATACGGCAAACCGCAGCGCGCAAATCCGCCTTAAGTCGTCAGCACTGGCGGCGAGCGACAGTCGATAATGGCCAGCTGATAGCAGCGGCTGGTGACTATGCTCAATGTCGTTTTTGATCCATTGTTGTTCTGGCGAAACCATGTTTGTCCCCGCAGCGTGCTATGGCCTCCAATCACCTTTAGGCACTATCGGTTAAGCGCGCCCCGTGATTTTGCCGATGTCTGTTGTACTGACCGCTCGGCAGACGGTTTTATCACCGGACGGCGCCAAAAAACGCCGGTCCGGCACACAAGTGTTCGGAGATGAGGAGGGACGAGAAGACTGCGTTTATAAAAGCCCGCGGGCTTGTCCATTGTTGTGGTGATGTTGGTGCCGAGGCACCAGTCCGCCCGCCGCGTCCCCGAACGCTACCGGCGAATAATACCAGTCAATCGGCAAAAACCGACAATTCGCGTGAAATTCGCGAAAAACTAGATGTGATTCGACATCAGCCCCATCGCGATGCGCAATGCAGCGATCCAGAGAAAGATGCCAAACAGCTGCTTCAGACGGCGCTGATTAACGCGATGTGCCAGCCGGGCACCCACAGGCGCCAGAGCGATCGCGCTCAGGGCAAAAACGGCCAGGCTTGGCGCATGCACATAGCCAAAGCTCAGTGGCGGTCGGTCCGCCACACCAAGGCCTGCAATGACGAAGCCGAGTGTTGCTGGCAACGCAATACAGTTACCAAGCGCTGCGGAGGTCGCGATCGCCTGATTGACCGCTTTTCCGAGCGTGCTCAAGACAGGCACTATAAACGAGCCGCCACCGATACCCAACCAGGCTGATAGCAGTCCAATCAGTGTCGCAATACCGCGTTGTGCCAACAGCGGCAGGGTCCGCGGTAGCGATGCTCTGTTGCCCGTCGGGCGCAAGAAGCGAAAACCGACATACGTGGCGAGAAACATAAATAGCAGTCGCAGCCAGTCGCCATTGATATAGCGGGAAATTATGCCGCCGGCAAATGCGCCGGCGGCTGTCCATAGTGCCCAACGTCGCACCGTTGTCCAGTCGACGGCCCCAAGTCGGTGATGGGCTAACGCCGACGACGCAGCGCTGAAAACGATCGCAGCGGAGGAGGTAGCGACGGCGACGTGCATAGTGACGCTTGAGGGTACTTGCAACGCGTGCAGTACGATCAGGCCAGCCGGTACGAGCACAATACCGCCGCCAATGCCGAGCAGTCCCGCCAGCAGCCCGGCGAGGATGCCAGCTGCAGCGAGAATCGGCAGCTGCGTCATTAAGGGCTCGATCGACATCATAGTTGCTTCGCATCATACCCTGCCGCATCAGCAACTGCTGTGGCGGTGCAGTATACTGAGCGCTACGAAACGGTAATTACAGGAGCGCCCGACATGGCGGAAACCAATCGACGCGTATTGCTCGCCAGCCGCCCGGACGGTTGGGTCAATGCTGATAACTTCACGCTGGACACGCAACCGATCGCAGCGCCGGGCGATGGTCAGGTGTTGTGTCGGAACCTGTTTCTTTCAGTGGACCCGTACATGCGTGGTCGGATGAACGATGTCAAAAGTTACGTGCCGCCTTTCCAGATTGGCGAGCCGCTCGCCGGAGGCGTCGTGGCGGAAGTTATCGAAAGCAATGCCCCGGGGCTCGCGGCCGGCGACCACGTCGTTGGCATGCTCGGTTGGGAGCAGTATTCAGTTACGGATGGCGCGGGGTTGCGCAAGATCGTCGCAGGCAATCATCCGCTGTCCTATCATCTCGGCATTCTCGGAATGCCAGGTCTAACCGCGTACGTCGGACTGATGAACGTCGGTGAATGCAAAGCCGGGGATGAGGTGCTGGTCTCCGCGGCGTCTGGCGCGGTTGGTTCTGTCGTCGGGCAGATTGCCCGCAACACCGGGTGCCGGGTCGTCGGTAGTGCAGGTTCTGACGAAAAAGTCGCGTGGCTAAAAGACTCTCTCGGTTTTGACGAGGCGTTCAACTACAAAACCGTCGACAGTATTCATGCCACCGTACGTGCGGCTTTCCCGAAAGGCATCGACGTCAATTTCGAAAATGTCGGCGGTGAAATTCTCGAAGCGGCGATCTGGAACATGGCGTTGTTTGGTCGCATCGCGTTGTGCGGCATGATTGCGAATTACAACGATAAACCGGAGAACATGCCGGCAGGCCCCCGCGGCATGACGGCGCTTATCGGGCGTAACGTGAAAATGCAGGGTTTTATCGTTTCCAACTACCAACAGGACGCCCCGAAATGGGATGCGCTGGCTCGCGGCTGGCTGGACGAGAGTAAGCTCGAGTACCGAGAGACCATTGCAGACGGTATCGACAACGCGCCGTCGGCATTTATCGGCATGCTTAAAGGTGACAATTTTGGCAAACAGATCGTTCAAATCGCGGGTTAGTGTCGCGGCGGCCTGTGTCGCTGCACTGGTTCACGTTGCGGGAAGCGCTGTTGCGCAGCAGGCGCAGCCGTCCATCATCGATTACGGTGCGCGTCATCATGCCGCGACCGACGCCGATGGCATGGTGGCTGTGCAAAATGCGATTGCGGCAGAAGTGGGTGCTGCGGTTCTTGCGGACGGTGGCAATGCGGTAGATGCCGCCGTTGCTGTTGGCATGACACTCGCCGTGACGCTGCCACGCGCAGGCAATCTCGGTGGCGGCGGGTTTATGCTCGTCTACCTCGCGGAGGACGATCAGACCATCGCGATCGACTATCGTGAACGGGCACCGGCGGCGGCGACGCGGGATATGTATCTGGACGAAAACGGCGATCCCGATCCGATGGCATCGCGGTTTAGTTATCGGGCGGCCGGCGTGCCGGGTACGGTTGCGGGTATGCACCACGCGTTGTCTCGTTATGGCACGATGTCGTGGGAGCAAATTCTCCTTCCTGCGATTCGCATCGCGGAAAACGGTATGCGTGTCAGCCCGGATCTCGCACAGGCGCTCGCTCGGCGTCGCGATCGCCTCGGACGTGACCCGGCGACGCTGAAGGCGTACTACAAACCGAACGGCGAGCCGTATGCGACAGGCGAAATCCTGAAGCAACCTGACTTGGCCTGGTCACTTAAGCGGATCGCCGCAAATGGTCCTGATGCTTTTTACAGGGGTGCAATTGCTGATCGCATTGTCGCCGCGATGGAGGCCAATGGTGGCTTGATAACCGCGGAGGATCTCGCGAGTTATGCACCGACCGAGCGCGAGCCTGTGCAAGGCACCTACCGTGGCCTGAAAATTGTCGCGATGCCTCCGCCGAGCTCTGGCGGGGTACTCATCATTCAGATGCTCAACGTATTAGAGCAGTTTGATCTCGCAGAAGCCGGGTTCGGCAGCGCACAGCACTTGCATTGGATGACCGAAGTGATGCGTACGGCCTATGCGGATCGCAGTCAGCATCTGGGCGACCCGGACTTTTATCGCGAACCTTACGATTGGCTGATGAGCAAAGCCTACGCTCAGGAGATTGCCGCGCAAATCGATCCTGCCAAGGCGCGCAAGTCGGCATTGGTAGCGCCCGCTGTGGCACCGGTTGCTGAAAGTCCGGACACCACTCATTACGGCATCATGGATCGGGACGGCAACACTGTCGTCAACACCTACACACTGAACTTCTCCTATGGGAGTGGCATTACCATCCCAGGCACCGGCATCCTGCTGAACAATGAAATGGATGACTTTTCTGCGAAGCCTGGCACGCCCAATGGTTTTGGTTTGTTGGGTAACGAGGCTAACGCTATCGGGCCTGGCAAGCGCCCATTGAGCTCGATGACGCCGACCATCGTGTTTCGCGATGGGAGACCATGGATTGCAACAGGGAGTCCTGGTGGCAGCCGCATCATTACCACCGTGTTGCAGGTGATGATCAATCTTATCGATTTCGAGATGTCGCCGAGCGATGCTGTGGCCGCCCCGCGGATCCATCACCAGTGGTTCCCGGACAAGCTATTCATGGAAGCCGGCTTCAGTCCGGATACGTTTAAGTTGCTTCAATCGATGGGCCACGACGCGGATATGCGCCGGCGTACCATGGGCAGCGCGCAGACTATCGTGTTTGAAGATGGTCTGATGCGCGGCGCGGCAGACCCGAGGCGGCCGGATGCGTTGGCGCTGGGGCCACGGGATTTGCGTTGTCGTAATGGCGAGGTCGCCTGCGCGCATTAGCAGGAAGTCTGGTAGTCGCGCGGGAGTTCTCTATAATGGCGCGCTTTCCCGCACGGACCCCTCGCGCATGGACACCCCCCAAAAGCTACGCAATATCGCGATCATCGCACACGTTGATCACGGCAAAACAACGCTGGTCGATCAGCTGCTGAAGCAGTCCGGTACGCTCGATGAGCGTGCCGATACGCCTGATCGCGTGATGGATTCCAACGATCTCGAACGCGAACGGGGCATCACCATCCTGTCCAAGAACACCGCGATTCGCTGGGATGACTGGCGTATCAACATCGTGGATACGCCGGGTCACGCCGACTTTGGTGGGGAAGTCGAGCGTGTGCTATCAATGGTCGACAGCGTGCTGCTGCTGGTTGATGCCGTTGAAGGTCCGATGCCGCAAACACGCTTTGTGACGGCCAAGGCGTTTGCTCGCGGATTTACACCGCTCGTGGTTATTAACAAGATCGACCGCGACGGGGCTCGCCCTGATTGGGTACTGGACCAGACCTTCGATCTGTTCGACCGGCTTGGCGCCACCGACGAGCAGCTCGATTTCCCGGTGATTTACGCGAGTGGCCTTGCGGGTTTTGCGGGCACAGAGTCCGACATCGCATCAGGCGACATGAAGCCCCTGGTCGATGCCGTAATCGAACATGTTCCGGCGCCGAGTGTTGATCGTGACGGCGGATTGCAGCTGCAGGTATCGAGTCTCGATTACGATCCGTATGTAGGTGTAATTGGCGTTGGCCGTGTCAGCCGCGGTCAGGTGCGCCAGAACGAACCATTGGTCGTCGTGTCTGCCGACGGCAAACAACGTAACGCTAGAATTCTCGAGCTGTACGGATTTCACGGATTGACCAAGCAGCGCGTCGACCAGGCTGAGGCCGGTGACATTGTCGCTTTCAGCGGTATCGATCCCCTCGATATTTCGGATACGTTGTGTCATCGCGAGCAGCCTGAGGCGCTGCCACCGCTCACTGTCGATGAGCCTACTATCAGTATGACGTTTCAGGTCAATAAGTCACCACTCGCGGGACGTGAAGGCAAATACCTGACCAGTCGCCAGATTCGTGAGCGTTTGGATCAGGAGCTAAAGCACAACGTCGCGTTACGTGTGGAGACCCGCGACGACCCCGACAAATTCAAGGTATCCGGCCGTGGTGAGTTACATCTGTCCGTACTTATCGAAACGATGCGTCGAGAAGGATTCGAGTTGGCTGTTTCGCGCCCGGAGGTTATCGAGATCGAGCGCGATGGTCAGATACTCGAGCCATTCGAAACACTGACGGTCGATTTTGATGAAGAGTATCAGGGTGCCGTGATGACGCGCTTGGCGGATCGCAAAGGTGAGCTGCTGGCGATGACGGCTGAGCAACAGGGCCGCAGTCGATTGGAATATCGCATTCCTTCGCGCGGACTGATTGGCTTTCGCACCGAGTATCTGAGCGCGACGGCGGGCACCGGACTCATCTATCACGTCTTCGATGAATATGCGCCGAAGGTGAAGGGTGCGATCGCACAGCGCAACAATGGTGTCCTGATTTCGAATGTGCCCGGAAAAGCCCTGGCGTTTGCGTTATTCAATTTGCAGGAGCGCGGCCGTATGTTCATTGAACACGGTTTTGAGGTGTATGAGGGCATGATTGTTGGCATCCACAGTCGCAACAATGATCTCGTTGTTAATCCGACAAAAGCCAAACAGCTCACCAATATTCGAGCGGCGGGTAGTGACGAAAACCTGTTATTGACGCCGCCGATTCGCTTTTCTCTGGAGCAGGCCCTCGAGTTTATCGATGATGATGAGCTCGTCGAGATCACACCGGAGAACATTCGACTACGGAAGAAATTTCTTCGTGAATCCGACCGGAAACGCGAATCGAGAAAGCTGAAGGCGGCGGACGAATAATCCGTCACTGACTTGTCTAGCGCTTATCCTCGGGCGCGTGGTGACGCGGGTGGGCTTGTTCGAATGCGGCGATAGTCTGACAGTGTGCGTCGATCGCCATGATCGTCGGATAGTCGTCGAGTGGAATGTCGAAGCGTCGTGCGTTGGCGACCTGGGGCACCAGGAATACATCGGCCGTTGAGACCTGATCGCCCACGCAGAACCGGCCGCCGTCCGAGGTCGTTTTCAACAGCGTCTCGAGTGCACCAAAGCCGCGGCGTATCCAGTGTGCATACCATTGCGTGATATCAGCGTCGTTGAACTGCCAGTCAGCACGCAGTTTCTTCAACACACTCAGGTTATTGACCGGGTGCATGTCGCAGGCAACCAACGACGTGATTTCTCGAACGCGTTGGCGCTGCGGTTGCTCTGCTGGCAAAAGTGCAGGTTTCGGGAATCGCTCTTCGATAAAGTCGTGAATGGCCGGCGATTGGGTCAGCAGCAACCCGTCTATTTCGAGTACCGGGACAGCGCCCATGGGGTTCAGCGCCAAAAATGCTTGCTCGTGTTGTTGGCCCTGGTCGAGTCTGATCTGACGGCTTTCATAGGTGAGCCCTTTCAGGTTTAACAGGATTCGCGCTCGGTAGGACGTCGAGCTGAAATAGTAACCATGCAGGATGATGTCGGGTTTGTGCATCGCAGGACTCCGCAGTCAGGCAGCTTAACTTTGGACGAGTATAATGGATCGCTGTTACAGCAGCGGAATCCAAAATAGATGCGTCACAAGAATGCGGTGTTCGAGCAAGTTCGGCGCTGGCGATCACAACGCAAGGATGTCGTGCTGGCCATCGTACGAGAGACGGTTGGCTCGACCTACAGCAAGATCGGTGATTTCATCGCTCTGACAGCAGCAGGCGCCTATCAGGGGCTCGTCAGTGGCGGTTGCGTCGAAGGAGATCTCGCGGAACGCGCGAGGCGCGTGGCCGATACCGGAATCGCCGAGGATGTTCATTATGATCTCGGTGGCGAGCATGACGCGATCTGGGGCATGGGCGCCGGCTGCGACGGCGAGCTGCGGATTCGGCTGGTGCTGCTTGACGGCCAATTTGAGTCAGCTTTCGACGCGGCTATGGCGGCCTACAATAGCGGGCGATCAGGTCTGCTGTTAGTCGGCTTGGGCAACGATACCCATTTCTTTCTTGAGGATTCCGTGACCGGGCGTAGCGCTGGTGTCGATATGGCGCCCGAGATCCAGACACTGCTGGACGATCGGCGCTCGGCCGTGATTGCTGACGGGGACGGTTTGGCCGTCTATTTGCGCGCAAGCCCGTCCATCCTGATATGCGGCGCCGCACCCGATTCGGTGCCGCTCATCGATGTCTTGTTGTTGA
>JBCAZB010000083.1:0-8770 GCA_038533315.1 Pseudomonadota bacterium
TCGAATCCGGATATGCCAGCGACCAGAAAGTAACTCTGCGTCAGGTCGAACCGTGGATCCATGCCGAGGGCCATGATGGATGCGGCGGCCTTGGCTGTGCCGATGCCAGTAACCACGCCGAGCAGACCTGAGTTCGGGTTGTAATGCAAATCATGATGCGCACCGAAGGGAAACACCGTCGACAGCTCGCGGCGCACATTCCAAAACTGGAATTCGCCAGGTGCATCTCCGCTATCGGCGCCGCGTTCAAACATCGTGATGATGACGACCTTTGGTTTAATCGGCGTGGATTGCGATGAGTCTTGGGTAGCGCATCCCACCAGCGCGATCAGTAGCCCGGTGACGAATACGGGCATCCGCAACTTAGCTTCAACGTAGGGCAACATACAGAGCTCCATTCACTGACTTGCAGTGTGGCAAAAAAAAGCCCCGGCAGCGATGAACGATGCCGGGGCTCTGATAGCTGATCAAGTCAGCGATCGATCAGAAGCTGAACGATACGCTGGCTTGCCAGTTACGCGGCAGTTCCGGCAGTACGATCTGCGAACCGAACAGGTTCGGGAAGTTCGCACGGAAATACCGCTCGTCGGTCAGGTTTTTGCCCGTGAGTGCAAACTGCCAGTTGTCGGTTTCGTAGACGATACCGGCGTTGACCAGTGTATACGATGGCAGCTCAACCGCTTGCGAGAAGCCAGAGAACACAGAGTCGACGCTGACAACACTACCGTTCACAGCAATACCGTTGTCGAACGCGTAGGTACCGGTGAACGAAAAGATGTTCTCCGGCATGCCTGCACGTCGTGCACCGGCTTCACCGTCAGAGAACACGATACCGATTGCCTGACCACCGAAGATGCTGGCTGGGTCGATCTGTGGAATATCGTCCGCACCGAAGAAGCTGAAGCGACCCGCATTTTCGAGTGTATTCAGGTTGACGACTTCGATGTGCGTGTAGCCGGCCGTCAATACGAGATTCTCGTTGACCACCCAACGTGCTTCCAGCTCGACACCTTCGGTACGGTTGGATTGGTTGGTTACAATCGCCTGCGCATTAAAGTCGGTACGTTCCTGCTCGTAAATAGAGAGCGCCATGTAAAGACTGTCATCGAGGAAGCTGCCCTTAATGCCTAACTCCATGAGCTCAGAGGTATCGAACCATCCGTTGCCGATAATGGCGCCCGTCTGGATCTCAGCACCCTGACCGGCGATAACGGTGGACTGCTCAGACGCCGTGAAGTAAGGAATCAGACTGTTACCGTCGGTCAACTCAAAGTCCCACGACAGACTGGCCGTCCATGAGATGCCGCTCTCGTCGTCTTCAGCGAACAGCGGATTCGAGCCTGGGAACAACAGCACTTCGTCGATGCTGGTGCTTTCGACATCAATCGTGTCGTAACGAATACCGAACAAGGCCGAGAATCCGTTGTCGAATACGAAGTCGCCAAGAACGGCCAAGCCGAGGTTCGTGTAGTCGCCTTCATAGCGATCCGCGAAATCGGTACCGCTGCGTGTAGCCAGCAGGCGACGATCACGTGCCGTTGATGGGCCGGTCAAGTCACGGCGATCGAAGTACTCGTTAATGAAGTCACTACCGTGGTTGAAGTCCGTGTGACGGATAGACGGCGATACTTGCAGCGTGGATGTACCAGACGCGAATTCGAACGCTTTCTGGAACACCAATTTGTCCTCGATGACCCAGGAGTCATGGAACTGCGAGAAGCCGTATGCGTTTTCATTCAGGTTGTCGTACTTTTCGAAGAACAGCTGGTTCTTGATCTCCCAGCCGCCCGCCGTGTCGTAGATCGCATCGAAATACAACGTCATGACTTCGTTGTCGAGCGTATCGTCCGGCGCAACCAGCACTTGGCTGCCATCAAGCTGTGCGGTACCAGGATTCTCCAGCGCAGACAGCGGGTTGATGTCTGCCTGAGTGACCGAACCTGTGCCGACGAAGAACTGGCTGATGCCGGCAACGTTGTATTCGTCGTGCGAGATACTGCCGTCGCCATTGGTGTCCAGCGGCTGCGCCAGACCAGTGATGTACGTACCATTGTCGATCAGGTCCTGAGTCAGTCGGTTCCAGCCCGCGACCTGATTACCCTCGTACTTGTGGTACATACCACCAAACTGGATGTGCAGCGATTCGTTGACATCGTGGTCGATCGCAAGCTGCAGCAGTGTTTGGTTGGTTGCGGTGTTCTGGTAGAAGCTCTCAGAGTCTTCAATTTCGCCGTACATGTAGTAGCCGAACTCGCGATCGGCGATTTCCGCGGGGCCACCAACCTCGCCAGTGATGACATTGCGATCCCACGAGCCTGTCGTGTACGACACGCGACCTTCGATCTCATCGAGATACTGACCGCCATCAGCGCGCGCTGACTTAGGCACAAAGTTGAGGTAGCCGCCGATCTTCGCTGGGCCGTAAATCATTGATGCTGGGCCGCGCACGATGTCGATCCGGTCTGATGCACCGATCGGCGTCGGGTAGTTACCAGGGTTGTCCAAGCGCCGTACGCCGCGGAAATAGGTCTCGCCAGAGGTACCGCGAATATCCAGTGCACCCGCAACACCAAAGAAGGATTGCGTGAACGTACCGGGGGCCAATGCGACGAGTTCGTCGATATCGACGATGTCAAAACGATCTAGCTGATCAGAGCTGATCGTAGAAGCCGAGCGCGGCGTTTCCAGCAGTGTCTTATCCAGACCGAAGACGGAACCTACGTCTTGTGTTGGTAGACTGTTCAGTGATCCCTCAACGACAATCTCATCAATACTCTCATCGCTGTCCTGAGCGATGGCCGTCCCAGCCAACGCCGCAGCGACGGCCGCAGCAACCCCTGAATACAGGGCCTTCGATCGTTTCATTTGACACCCTCCTAAGGCGCGTAGATTTCCCGTTTCCAATGACTGTTTGTCATCATTTCTTTAAGCGATTCCGTTATGGATACGCTGTTGTTTTTTACTGACACACAAAAACGTCAGCACACGAACGCTCGATAAGCGGTGTCCGGATGGCCGCAGTGCGGTTTTGTCATTCACTTTGCTCATCGTGCAAACCTGATACCCCCCAGGTTCGCGCCAACGGTCAGTCGCAGAGCTGATAGCGGGCACAAATGAAGGTTCGAGTGTCCGGTAAGCTCTCAGGATTTTCAAGTCCGTCGCGTTGTATTCTTGCCTCAAATCGCTGCATTTGCTGGGTGTGTCGATCGATAAGTCGTTGTTTTACGTCTTCGTCGACAAATGCGTGGGTGAGCGAGTTAACGTGAAGCTTCTTCACTTCTCGCCAGCTCAGATTGTACTCTTTGACCGCCACGAAGAACTCGTCGGTGAGTGTGGAATCCCACATGCCCCGGTCGTCTGTGGACAACGCGACGGGAATATCGGTCCGCAAATACTCGGGAAATGGATGTTGCGAATAATCCACAACGTATTCTAGTAGCAGGTTGCTAATCAGGTTGATTTCAACAAGATAGGGACCGTTTCTCATCAATAGCATGACTTCGTCATCGGTGATCAGATTCAGTCCATGACCGATCCTCGATGCACCGAGTAGCAACGTATCGCGGACGTGATCGTTGGGCTCGTCCACCTCGCCTGCATGGATCGCCAATCCGACGTCATATTGCTGGCGGAGCTCGCGCAAGGTGGACAGAAATCGCCTTGGGTGACCTTTATCGTTGTCTTCCCGACCAACAAGATTGACCGCTGCGATGATGTCGCTGTTTTTCGCCGCAAGCCGATACAAATTGCGCAAGTTGTCCTCGGCATCATCGACAAAGCGCAGCAGCGTGAGCTGTAGTCGCACTGTCATCCCTGTTTCCACGATGTCGGGTTGGAGCAGGCGGTCACGGAAACGATCAATCATCCGTTGCGGACTAATCGGTGCACCGTCAGCCTCCCTTGCCCCCATAACGCCGACCATGATCTCGGCGTAGATCGCGCCCTCAGCGGCGAGTGATTGCAGATTCAAAGCCAAGTTTTGTTCGCGGATGTAGGGATTGAACAGCAACGCATCGAGCCGTTGCCAGTGCTTTTGGAAGAATTCGTCTCTGCCCTCACCGTTATGGTCGAGTTTTATGCTGGATAGCCAGCCCGCGCGCTGCTCGTCGTTCATTGCACTCAATGCGACGAACTCGCCACGCTCACAATCGTCGAGACCGTCATAATCCAGCTGGTCTATATTGCGGAACAGCAGGTGATACGTATCATCGCGGCGATCGAATGGGCGGCAATTGTTAATGCGTACCTTGGTGAAATAGCGATAGCCCTGTGCTTCGCTCGCCAGCGCATTGGCGAGCCACCACTCCGGATAAATGGATCCGGAATTGTGGTTATGAAGGTCGGCACCCTTCGGCATCGCAGCGAGCACGGCATACAGCGCACGATCGTCATCTTTCGCCTTCAGCGCTTCGAACCAATCTGCGCCAAACGCTGCGCTGGTAGTGAGACAAAGTACGATAGCGATGGTGTTCTGGATGTGTCGCATCACATCTCCCTTGTTTGGCGGCCGGGCACCACCACGTCCAGCAGTATGGCAAAAAATGCGCCGCTCGAGATTGGAAAGCCAAAAAAATGGCTGACAGCAGGTGGCAGTTGGTCGAGTAGCGGCGCAGCCCAAGGCGTGGTCGTGAGCAGGCCGCAGCCTATGGCCAGTGAAATCACTGACCAGTCGCGTTGTGTCGCTCTGTGGCTGGCCGCAATCTGATAGCCGGATACGATTACCATCACGAACATCAGCAGCGTCGCACTGGCGATCACAATGCCAGGAATGAGTTGCACCACGGCCGCAACCAACGGCACGGCGCCCAGCGCGATCAGGAATAGCCCGACGAACCGGCCAACCCGGCGGCTCGACACTCCCGTCAAGCGGATAACGCCATTGTTTTGGCTGAACGTCGTATTTGGAAATGTACAAACCGCTGCCGCAATGGCTGAGTTGATTGAGTCTGCAAGAATGCCGCCGCGCAGGCGGCGCCAGAAACTCGGCCCCTTTGCTTCCAGCCCAGACAGGCTGGCGGTTGCCGTTAGATCGCCGATGGATTCTGTCACCGAGACGAGAAACACCGGCAGCAATATGGCCACCAGCGTCCAGTCGACGGCGAAGGGATAACGTTGCCATTCCGGAACAAACCAAACCGGCTGCTGACCAAGTTGATCAAAGCTGACCATGCCGAAGCCGATTGCAGCGACGAAGCCAGTGGCCAGACCGATGACGATACTGCTCATGCGCAGCGTAGGACGGCGGCTTGTCGCCAGCAGTAGGATGAGGCTGAACACGCCAACGGACAGCAAAATTAGCGGCCAAATTGGCAGGTCCTCCTGCAGCGCTTGCTGGAAACTGCGGTTAATGTTCCCGACTGTCGTCCAGACCAGCGTCAAGCCCAGCAAAAGAATGATGGTGGCGGACACGTTGCGCGTAAGCACGTGTCGCAGCGTGTGAATAAACGGGCTAAGCGCCGAGATCAGCAGTGCGCAAATCAGGCAAGCCGCGAACACAAAGCCCAGTGCTTCCGCGCTGGTGAACGCCGCGGTTTTCAGCGAATACAGATAAATCAACGGGCCGATGAAGGTGAAGCTTGTGCCCTGAATGCTCAAGAGGCCTGAACCCACAGGGCCGATGCGACTCACCTGCAGCAGCGTTGCAATACCTGAGACGAATAACGCTGAGCTGATCAGGTACGTGGTGTCCGCTGGTGGAAGCTGCATGCCGAGTGCAATCAACAACGGCGCTGTCACGATGCCGCCAAACACGGCCAGCAGGTGTTGCAGGCCGACCAAAGCGGCGAATCTGAACGGTGGCTTGTCCCCAAGGCCATAGGCTGTCGGTGTTGTTGTGGCCATAACCATTCATGGTAGCCGTCGTGCGACTGAATGTCCGCACCGAATTGGTGCCGCTTGCCAGTCCGACCAACAGGGGTTTAGCATCGACGCAGCGCGAACACCAGAGAGGCGACATCATGTCAGAGTTTATTGAAAAAATGCCCAAAGCGGAGTTGCACGTCCATCTTGAGGGTACCCTTGAGCCGGAACATATTTTTGAGCTCGCGACCCGCAACGGTATTTCGCTCGACTACGACAGCCCGCAAGCGGTGATCGATGCCTATGACTTCGATGACTTGCCCTCGTTTCTGAAGATTTACTACGCCGGCATGAACGTGCTGCATACCGAGCAAGACTTCTATGATCTGACTTATCGCTACTTCGAACGAGCGGCCGCGGATAACGTGGTCTATGTCGAGCCGTTTTTTGACCCACAGGGGCACACAACGCGGGGCGTCGAGTTCGACACGATCATCAGCGGAATCTCACGAGCGCAAAAGGACGCAGCCGACAAGCTCGGTGTTCAGTCCAACCTGATCATGTGTTTTCTGCGGGATATGAGTGAGGCATCGGCGATGGCGCATCTCGAAATGGCCGAACCTTATCTCGATAAGTTGATCGGTGTCGGGCTCGACTCGGATGAAAAAGATAACCCGCCATTGAAGTTTGAGCGGGTGTTCCAACGCGCTCGCGAGTTGGGGCTGAAGTTGACCATGCACTGCGACGTGAATCAGGAAAATAGTGTCTCGAACATCTGGGACGTGGTCACGGCAATCGGCGCAGACCGTATTGACCACGGCGTTAATTCGCTCGAGGACGAACGATTGTGTGAGGAGATCAAGCGCCGTGGGCTGGGTCTGACTGTTTGCCCTGTGTCCAACACTTTCTGTGCGCAGTCGCTGACCGCGGATGAACTACGCAGCATGCTGCAGAAAGGCATGCGGGCCACGGTGAATTCCGACGACCCGGCTTACTTTCGGGCTTACATGACCGACAACTTCAAAGCCCTCGAAGATGCGGGTTTGACTCATCAGGAGTTGTTCACGCTGGCCCGCAACGCGTTTGAGGTGTCATGGCTTGAGGAGCCTGCCAAGCAAGCTTATCTCGAGCGCATGGATGCCTATGCTGAGACGTTAGCGGCCTGACAACACTTGTCGATCGTCACGCTTGCGCTCCATGCAGGTTAAGCGCGACCTGATCGCTGAGAACTATTGATGACTCGCATTGATGCGTTGCTGCAAGTGTTCACCAGCGGTGATTGTCGTGAAGCGTGGTGGGTTACTCGCATCCGTACAGCTATCGAGCACCGACACCTCGGTCGCACTATCCGGGTCGACAAACAGCACCAACGATTGCCGGTAGCGTTGTTGCGCCGCTGTGGGTCGCACTCGGTGCAACGCTGAGCGGTAGCGCCCATTGGTCCATCGCTCTAGTAGATCGCCCGCATTGACAATAACCGTATCGGCCACTGGTGTTACGTCAATCCATGCATCGTCGGGGCCCAGCACCTGCAAGCCACCGGTGGCATCTTGCACCAGTAGGGTTAGCAGGCCGTAGTCTGTGTGCGCTCCGGCGCCAAGTTGTCCTTCGGCTACGGTTTCTGGTTTGACCGGCGGATAGTGCAGCAAACGCAGCGTCACATTCTCGCCGCTGTGGCAGCGGGCAAAAAAGTTCTGATCGACGTTGAGCGCATCGGCGAGCACGCGTTGCAACCATAACGCCTGATCGAATAGGGCGGCAAAGAACTCTCGCATGAGTGATGCAAACTCTGGGGTCGGCCAGCGCGAATCCGCAGGCGATTTGTTCAGCACATTGCGCATCGTGAACGTTTGCTTGAGATCGGGCGGTGCAGTCTGATCGAGTCGTTCCTCGCCGAGCGCCTGATAGCCAAAATTATCCTCTGCGGAGCCATAAGCGACGCGTGCGCGGTCCGTATGCTCCGCCAGAAAGAACGCTTCGGTTGCATCGAACACCTGGTTGACGAGTGACGGATCGAGGGCTGAGTTGGTCAGACGGAAAAAACCGTGACTGCATAATGCAGAATCCAGCGCGGCCGCCAGGCTGTCGGTTGCTGAGGCATCAATCTCAGGTATGCTCATGCAGTCTTTCCGGCAGGTGATCGAAGATTCAACTATAACGATTATCCGGTCGCGACGAAAAAGTTCTGTGAGGTAGACGTGACAACGTGGATAAAGAATGCAACAGCGATCTGGACTGACGGCCAGACGCTGTCTGGTGCCGGCTTGGTGACGGACGGGCCGTTGGTCGCGGAATTGCTGGAGGCAGGGCAAACACCCTCAACACCGATCGATCGCGTGATCGACGCTCAGGACT
Source organism: Pseudomonadota bacterium (assembly GCA_038533315.1). GTDB lineage: Bacteria > Pseudomonadota > Gammaproteobacteria > Steroidobacterales > Woeseiaceae > CALBPI01. The sequence goes on from JBCAZB010000083.1 coordinate 8,155, forward strand.
GTGTCGTGTTGCCCGGGCTAGTGAACTGTCACCACCACTTCTATCAGACGTTAACACGCGCTTTGCCAGCTGCGTTGAACAAGGAGTTGTTCGATTGGCTGACCGCACTGTACCCAATCTGGGCAGGTCTCGACGAAGACGCCATTCGCTTGTCCTCGGAGCTCGCGCTGGTTGAGTTGATGTTATCCGGCTGCACCTTGGCATCGGATCATCACTATCTGTTCACAGACGAGATCGCTCATGCGATAGATTGGCAAATGGAGGTCGCTCAACGGCTGGGGATACGCGTTGCGTTGACACGCGGTTCCATGAGTCGCGGTCAATCCGAAGGAGGCCTGCCACCGGATCGCGTTGTGCAGACGCCGGATGCGATTCTCACGGACAGTGAACGTTTGATCCGCGCTTATCACGACGACGATGATCTGGCGATGCAGCAAATTGCACTGGCACCCTGTTCGCCGTTCTCGGTCACCGATGAGCTGATGCGCGACAGCGCCAAACTGGCGCGCGAACATGGTGTGCGGCTGCACACGCATCTGGCGGAAACCGAGGACGAAAATGCGTTTTGTCTTGAGACGGTCGGTATGCGACCGCTCGACTATCTGGAGTCGCTCGA
>JBCAZB010000084.1:0-8768 GCA_038533315.1 Pseudomonadota bacterium
GGTCTCGGCTCCACGTTACTCGATGCCATCGCCCGAGAGTTGCCGATCATCGCCAGCGACGTCGACGGGATCCCCGATATCATTGCGCACGAACGCAACGGATTTCTGGCGGCGCCCGACGACCTGGCGTCGTGGTTACGCCTGGTCGACCAACTGGTCGAAGATCGCGCGCTACGAGAACGCTTCGCACACTACAACCGCGACCTTTTGGCACGCTTCAGTGCAGAGCGAATGGCCAAAGACTATGCCGCCTTGTATTCGGAGATATTGCCATGAACCACCGCACGCGCATCTGGACGATTGGGTTAGCGCTGCTCGCGGGATGTATCGGCAACACATCATTGCCGACCCTGTTACCCACAGACGATCTCGCCGCGGGAGACATCATGCGGCGTGCGCATGCCGCCGCCGGCGGAGAGCAATGGCGCCGGCCGCGCTCACTTTCGATGACGGGCTATGCGGTGTTTTATCGCGATGGCAGCGCAGTGCGACACGAACGGCATTCGATGTGGCGTGTGTACGCCAGCGACAAGCAGGAGGCGCACGCGGCGGATGGCAAGGTACGCATCGAATCGATGCGCGACGGACAGGCGATCATCGACCTGAGTTTTGATGGCAGCACCACCTACACGGCGAACGGGCCGCAACCGCAGTCCGCTGCCGACCAGCAATGGTCATCGAGTTTCGGCTTTGGCGTGATCCGGCACGCGCTCGATGATGGCTACGCGCTGGCGCGTCTGCCGGATGACCTGATCGATGGGCGACCCGCCTATGTCATCAATGTATTGGACCCGACGGGCAGTGCGACGCGCTTCGGTATCGCGCACGATGATTTCTCTATCCTGCGTGTTGGCTTCGACACGCCGCGCGGCTGGCACGCTCGCATTTATTCCGAATTTTTCTCCAACCCTGGCAGCGACTGGCGCCAGCCGGGGCGTGTCCGCCTGTACTACGATGGCGTCAAAGCTAACGAAGTCATCTGGACGGACTTCGCGCTCGATCGTGATCTGCCCGACTGCCTGTTCGTGCTGCCCGAAGCAGCGGATTGCCGTCGCGATCCATGATCGTTTTGTCATAACGCTGTCATCTGGCTGTCATCGTTCAGTCGTCTGCAAGCACTAGTGTGACCCTCCGTTACATTCCGATGACAAACGAGGCACACCATGACAACAAGATTAATGACAGCAATGTTCGCCGCCGGCGCACTGCTCATCGCCGGTTGCGATGGCAGTGACGGCGCGATTGGACCCGCAGGCCCGACTGGTGCAACGGGCGCGACTGGCCCGACTGGCCCGACTGGCCCGAGCGGCAGCAATGGCGTCACTTCGATCACACTCGACCTGCTCGGCCGCTACGAGAGCGGTATTTTTGACGAAAGTGCAGCTGAGATCGTCGCTCACGATGCGACCAACCAACTGGTGTTTCAGGTCAACGCGAACTCAGGCGATGTCGATGTTATCGACATCATGTCGCCCGCCACTCCCGTTTTGGTGCGCACGATTGACGTCGCCGATGCGATCGCCGCCAACACGACCATAACCACAGCGCTGGATGCCGTGAACAGTGTCGCTGTCAGCGGCGACATTGTTGCTGCAGCAATCGCTGCCGACGCCGTTGATGAGCGCGGTGTCGTCGCTTTCTTCAATACGGCCGACGGCGCGTTTGTTGGCGCTGTCGAGGTGGGCTTCTTGCCGGACTCGATTGCGATCTCGCCAGATGGCAGCACGGTGGTTGTGGCTAACGAGGGCGAGCCCAACGACGACTACACCGTCGATCCGGAAGGTTCCATCTCTATCATTGATATCGGCACGAATGGCGCGGCGGCGGCTACGGCAGAAGAGCTTTCTTTCACAGACTTCAATACTGGGGGTACACGCGAATCCGAGATTGATCCGGCCGTGCGAATCTACGGGCCTGGCGCCACTGTCGCGCAGGATCTTGAACCTGAGTTCGTCGCCTTCAGTCCCGACTCACAGACGGCATTCGTGTCTTTGCAGGAAAACAATGCGCTCGCCGTTGTCGACGTCGCCACAAGCACGATCACGACTATTCTTGCCCTTGGCAGCAAGGACCACAGTCTGCTCGGCAATGAATTCGACGCCAGCGACCGTGATGATGCCATTCGCCTGCAGAACTGGCCTACCCGGGGCTTTTACATGCCCGATACGATAGCGACCTATGCGTTTCAGGGTGAAACGCTGATTGTCACTGCGAACGAAGGGGACACCCGCGACTATGACGGTTACTCCGAAGAGGAACGCATCGGTGATCTGACGCTGGATCCAGCCGCGTTTCCTGACGCTGCAACCTTGCAAGACAATGCCAACCTGGGACGCCTGCTAACCACCATCGCCAATGGCGACACGGACAACGATGGCGACTTCGACGAGCTGTATTCTATCGGTGCACGCTCATTCACCATCTGGAACACGAGTGGCGAGATCCTGTTCGACAGCGGCAATGACTTTGAGCGCATCACAGCAAGCCGACTACCGAATAATTTCAACGCTAACAATGACGATAACGAAGGCGATTCCCGCAGCGATGCCAAAGGACCGGAACCAGAGGCACTCGCGATTGGCGAAATCGGCGGCGCGACGTTTGCGTTTATCGGCCTCGAGCGTGTAAGCGGCATCATGGTCTACAACATCTCGAATCCGCAGAGCCCTCGCTTTGTTGAATATGCGTTGGATCGCAATTTCAATGAAGCACCGAGCCTCGGTGACAACGATGGCGATGGCATCGACGAATCAAATGGCGCAGCGGGAGACCTTGGGCCAGAGAGTATTGCGTTCGTGGCGGCTGCGGACAGTCCGAATGGAAATCCGCTATTGATCGTCGGCAGCGAAGTCAGCGGAACGACGGCGATCTACCAGATCAATACCGTCGAAGAATAGCTGACGTTACTGAGCCGGCGCGTCCAGGGAAGGACGCGCCGATTCAGGCTCAATCAAAAACGCAGCGATGTCCTTGGCAGTCGGTGCAAGTCGAGACAGCGGCGTAGCGAGTGCAGCCACCACTCGTGCATGCTTTACGCCGGGGTAAATCTTCAAGCTAACTGCCGCGTCAGATCTTGCCAACGCATCGGCCAAACGTTCGCTATTGCCTGGTGCCACCGTTTTATCGGCACCACCATGGATCAGCAACACACGTCCAGCGCCATTCTTCGCGAAGGCGATCGGCTGGCTCTCGGCGCGCGAACTGGCTGGAAACACCGACTTCAGAAATGAGGATTCCAGCGGCAAGAAGTCGTATGGGCCCGACAACCCAACGAAGCCCGCGAGTGACGCGCGTTCGTCGCCGAGGAAATCCGGCGATAGTGCGAGCAGAGCGGCGATATGGGCACCGGCAGAATGACCGCCGACATAAACATCGCCATGGGCGATCTGACGGCTCCCCAGTTCGGCACGCGCGAATCGGACCGAGTCGGCCGCATCTTCGACGAATGTCGGGAACTGAACAGCCGGGTACCGCCGGTAGTCTGGCAATACAACGATGATGCCCGCCCGCGTTAACTCCGAAGCGACGAACTCGTAGTCCTGACGGCTGCCTTCACGCCAGCTGCCCCCGTAGAAAAAAACCAGCACAGGCGGCGCCACTGCTGCCGTCGTTGGCAGGTAAATATCGAGCTGACCACGGCCATGATCGGCATAGGTGATATCGGCGATGACCTCGTAGTGCCCTGAACCGGTCACGCCATTCAAAACGTCAAAACTGGAGCAGCCAGCTAGCAGCAGTAGCGCGATAACACCTAGGCAACGATGAAACATAATAGTTAAGTCCTTGAAAGTTTTGCCTCACGATCTGGAATTTGTGGCCTTTGTCTAATTTTAACAGTTGATTAGTTCGACAAGGTTAGACAAACTGGCGTACGAAAGACAGGAAGTCTCCTTAAGCATTCAGGCACATCATGAAGCAGCGAATTATTGTCATCGGCGGCGGTGCCGGCGGGCTGGAGCTTGCCGTGCGACTGGCACGCAAACTCCGTCGCGATAAAAACACCGAAGTCATGCTCATTGACAAAAACCCGACGCATATTTGGAAGCCGCTGTTCCATGAAGTCGCGACTGGTTCAATGAACAGCTACCACGACGAAGCCAGTTATCTGATGCTCGCACGAAAGCACAAGTTCAATTTCATGCTAGGCACGGTCACCAGTATCGACACTGCAAGCCGACGCGTCTGGCTTGCGCCGATGCTCGACGACAACGATGTCGAACTGATGCCAGCGCGCGATTTTGGCTATGACACACTGGTTGTCGCGGTCGGCAGCCACAGCAATGACTTTGGTATTGAAGGTGTACGCGAGTACGCGCGCCAGCTCGATTCACGTGAACAGGCGGAGAAGTTTCACCGTCATTTTGCCAACCAGTTGCAAAAAACGAATCTGCAATCGACCAGCGGCACCCTATCCGTCGCAATCGTTGGCGGCGGTGCTACGGGCGTTGAGCTGGCAGCCGATATGCACAATGTTGTGCAACGGTTACGTGAGTATGGGTTCGAGCATTTTTCGAAAGAACGACTCAGCGTTAGCATCATTGAGGCAGCGCCCGGTTTGCTACCGAGGTTGCCCGAACGCATCGGCGTGTCGGTAGAGCGGGAGTTGCAGCGTATTGGTGTCAAAGTGCACTGCTCTACGATGGTCTCGAAAGTGGGCGAAGACGCGGTCTACACGAATGAAGGCGAATCGATCGCGGCCGACATCAGCGTCTGGGCTGCGGGTGTCAAAGCCCCCGCGTGGCTCGCTGACTGTGGGTTACCCGTCGACCGACTCGGCCGTATCGAAGTACACGATGATCTCAGTGTCAAAGGTCTGCAGGGTGTTTACGCGATCGGCGATTGCTGCTCCTGCCGCACGGAGGATGGCACTGAAGTACCGCCCCGCGCTCAGGCCGCACATCAAATGGCGAGCATCGCTGCGCGCAATATCCTCGCTGCGCGCAAAAACAAAGCCAGCAAGCCTTTCAAGTATCGTGACTTCGGTAGCCTCGTGTCGCTGAGCAAATATTCGACGGTCGGCAATCTGATGGGTAATCTTGTTCGCGGGACGGTATTTGTGGAGGGCTGGGTTGCCCGTATGGTTTACCTATCGCTGTATCGCATGCATCAGGCGGCTATCCACGGTCGGTTCTCGACGCTGCTGATCATGCTGGGCGATCGCATCTACAAAGCCACACGTGCCTCGGTAAAATTACATTGAGAGCTTTTTTACTCGTCAGCCTGTTACTGGTTGGCTGCGCATCAGATGCTGAGCAAAAACCACTGTTTGCCGGCGAGCTGGTCACACTACCGGCGTTTGCTGAGACTTATGTGCCCTCACGCACCGTACGTGTCTGGACACCACCCAAATATCCCCGCGAAGCGCCTTATGATGTGTTGTACATGCACGATGGGCAGATGCTGTTCGATGCAACGAGCACCTGGAATGGACAGGAATGGGGTGTGGATGAAACGGCGACCGCTTTGATTACGACCGGTAAGACCCGACCGTTTATTGTGGTTGCTATCGACAACGGCGATGCGCGACGACACACCGAGTATTTCCCTGAGAAACCCTGGCAATCGCTACCTGCAGACAAACGCGCCGAGTTCCTGCAACTACAGCGCGACCCCACGACGCGGCTGTTCGTCGATGGTGTCGACTCGGACGACTATCTGCGTTTCATCGTCGAACAACTAAAACCTTATGTCGACGATAACTTTACAGTCGCTCTGACACCGGAGCATACGTTCATCGCCGGCAGCAGCATGGGCGGCTTGATATCAATTTACGCGCTAGCCGAATATCCGGATGTCTTTGGCGGCGCTGCGTGTTTATCGACACATTGGCTCGGTACATTTTCGCCAACAGACAATCCGATTCCACAGAGCTTCGCGGATTACCTGCGCGATAACCTGCCCACGCCGGGGCCCCACAAGATTTATTTTGATCATGGCGATCAGGATCTCGATAGCTACTATCCGCCGCATCAAAAGACAGTCGATGCAGTGATGACAGAACTCGGTTTCACGGCAAACAACTGGCAAACCCGAGCATTCCCAGGTGAAAACCATAGCGAAAACGCCTGGCAACGACGCCTGCGTATCCCGCTCATATTTTTGATGGGCATCAACGAGTAAACAACGACCGGGTTCCGATTTCACACGGCGGACGTTTAGCCCAGCAGGAAGTTGGTGATCCCTTTCGCGGCTTCCCGACCCTCGTGAACTGCGGTTACGACCAGGTCAGAACCGCGTACCATATCTCCGCCAGCGAATACCTTCGGATTGCTCGTTTGAAACGGCGTGATCGGATCACGACTCACTGTCACGCGACCGTTATCGCTGGTAGTGACTTCGTGATCCGCCAACCAATCCGCCGGGTTCGGTCGGAAACCAAACGCGATAATCACGGCATCAGCTGGCAACACCTGCTCACTTCCGGGTACGGGTTCCGGCCGCCTCCGACCGGATTCATCGGCAGCACCCAACTGCGTCGTCACCACTTTGACACCGGTCACGTGATCCGTACCGATAATCTCAACGGGTTGACGATTGAACAAAAATTCAACGCCCTCTTCGCGCGCGTTGGCCACTTCACGTCGTGAGCCAGGCATATTCTGTTCGTCGCGACGATACGCGCAAGTCACCGACGTCGCACCCTGCCGCAAGGCCGTGCGATTGCAGTCCATGCCGGTATCACCACCGCCGAGCACGACGACTCGCTTACCTGCAAGATTCATTGCCGGATCGACGGCATCATGCTGCTCCAGCGTCTTGTAAGCGTTGGACACAAGGTAGGGCAACGCATCGTGCACACCGGGCAGATCTTCGCCAGGGAACCCGCCGCGCACATAAGCATACGTGCCCATACCGAGGAACACGGCATCGTGCTCTGCGAGCAACGTATCGAACGCGATATCGTCACCCACGCGGGTATTCAGAACGAACGTAACTCCCATGCCTTCCAGTATTTCGCGACGCCGACGCACGATTTCTTTTTCGAGCTTGAACGGTGGGATGCCGAAGGTCAGCAAGCCACCGATTTCCGAATAGGCGTCGTACACCGTCGAACGGATCCCGTTGCGCGCGAGGACATCCGCGGCGGCCAAGCCAGCCGGCCCCGCACCGACAATCGCGACATGTTTGTTGCGATCCACAACATGCGACAAATCAGGTCGCCAGCCCAGCTTGAACGCTTCGTCGGTGATGTATTTTTCGATATTACCGATACTGACCGCGCCCAGGCCGTCATTTAATGTGCAAGCACCTTCGCACAAACGATCCTGAGGACAAACCCGGCCACACACCTCTGGCAGCGAATTCGTCTGATTCGAGAGCTCTGCTGCCTCGATGATGTTGCCTTGTCGAATGAGTTCGAGCCAGTTCGGGATGTAGTTGTGAACAGGGCACTTCCACTCGCAATAAGGATTGCCGCAATTCAGGCATCTACCAGCCTGATCAGCGGCTTCCTCGGCGGAGTACTGCCCGTAGATTTCGCGATAGTGCTGCACGCGAATGTCGGCGGGCGCCTTATCGGGGTCACGACGCGGAATATCGAGAAACTGTAATGGAAATTCACTCATCGTTACGCCGCCTGTCGTAGTGAAGTCATCAGGCTGCGCAACTCTGTCGCCTTCGGCTTGACGAGCCAGAAACGGGGTAGGAAGTCGCGGTAGTCTTCGAGAATCTCAGCCGCCCAGACACTGCCCGTCAGTTCCGTGTGCCGTTGCAGCAAACCGCGTAAATGATGCAGATGCGACTCCATAGTTTCGGGCGACATGCGGTGGATATCGATCAGCTCGTGATTGTAGCGATCGACGAAATCACGATGAATGTCGAGTACGTAAGCGAAACCGCCGGTCATGCCGGCGCCGAAATTAACTCCCACGTCGCCGATACAGGCCACAACGCCGCCGGTCATGTACTCGCAACAATGATCGCCAGCACCTTCAATAACACTGACCGCGCCCGAGTTGCGCACTGCGAAACGCTCGCCGGCGCGCCCTGCGGCAAACAGCTCGCCACCGGTGGCACCATACAAGCAGGTATTGCCAACGATGGCAGTATCGCGTGCCACGAAGCGACTACTGACCGGCGGCCGAACAACCAGTCGGCCGGCGGTCATGCCCTTACCCACGTAGTCGTTGGCATCGCCTTCCAGCGTCAAATGCAGGCCGGCTACGTTCCAGGCGCCGAAGCTTTGCCCTGCCGTACCCAACAGTTTGATATCCAATACCGCATTGCCCATGCCAAGATTTCCATGGTGACGAGCGATCTCGCCCGACACCCGGGCACCGATTGAGCGATTGAAATTTCTAATCTCATAGCCGAGCCGTAGCGACTGTTTGGCCAGGATGGCCTCGCGACAATCCGCGAGCATTTGCTCGGCGAGTTCGCCACGATCGAACGGCGTGTTGCTCGGGTCTGTACAGAATCTTGGTTTGCTGTCTGCGAGTCCGCCGTCGGAGATGATCGGCGACAAATCCATCGCTTGCTGGCGCGCGGTTTGTCCGTCCGCCGGTCGCAGATACTCATGACGCCCGACTAGTTCATCGAGACGTCGCACGCCGAGCGCCGCCATCAGTTCACGCGTTTCCTCTGCGACGAATCGGAAGAAGTTCATCACCATCTCCGGCAGGCCCACAAAGTGCTCACTACGCAGTACGTTGTTTTGTGTCGCCACACCGGTCGCGCAGTTATTGAGATGGCAAATGCGAAGATACTTGCAACCCAACGCAACCATTGGCGCCGTGCCGAAGCCAAAGCTCTCAGCACCGAGCATCGCC
>JBCAZB010000085.1:0-8681 GCA_038533315.1 Pseudomonadota bacterium
GTCGACCGGGTCTCCACCCAGCCGGTCAGTAAAGCGTATCTCGCCATTGCTGAACACATTACCGATATCATAGAAGAGGCTTGCCCGACCTCGACCTCTGAATCGTTCCGGGATCGGCAAAATCAGCTCGACCTGCGTATTGGCAAGAATGTTGCCCCCATACGGACGTCCGAAACTATCGCGCGGCCCCAGGTCAAACTCGCTGTATCCACGAACGGATCCCGGACCACCGGTTCTGAACAACTTGTATGGCGGTAGTGCTGTTGTGTCACCAAGGCCTTCACCGAACGCCAATTCGGTCGCAACCTGAATGGTCCATGGGCCCCATAACGGAATCAACTTCAGGCCGTCATAGCGGACCGTCCAATATTCCACCTCGGAGCCCGGCACGGCATAACCAAAGGACACGCGATGGCGCGAACCTCGATCGGCAAACAAAGCTCTGTTTCGACTATCGAATGCCCAGCCACCGATCAGCTCGTAGGTATTGAATTCGCTCGTGAACACCGTCAGGTTACGACCGAAAAAGCCGCCGTCGACGTTTTCGTTAGTGCGCGCGTTGCCATTTTGAACGATCCAATCGATCGCTTGCTGCGTGCTCTGTCCTTCGGTCGCTACGAGGCGCGCGCGCTGCAAAGCGGCACCGAGGCTGATGCTCTGAAACTCTGAGATCGGGTAACTGTACTCCAACGATGCCGTTAGTGTTTCTGTCGACAAATCAGACGACGACTCATTGAACTGATCAAAGTTGCGATACGACAACGCCATCGTACGACGGATACCGTCCATCGTGATGTACGGATTGGTATGCGAGAAGCTGTAGTTTGTCTGGAAACGACTCGAATTGATCTCCGCACTGATGCGGTTACCCGTCCCCATGAAATTGGTGTGCGTGAAATTGCCGTTCAACAACAACTTCTGCGTCTCGGAATAACCCAGACCACCACCGAACTGTCCCGGCAAACCGTACTCCAGATCGAAATTCACATCGACCTGATCATTGCTGCCCGCCACCGGAACCACATCAAAATCGACCGTTTCGAGATACGGTAACCGCTGCTGCAAACGAATCTTGGAGCGGTCGAGCAACTGATTCGACAGATAGGCGCCTTCCATCTGGCGCACCTCGCGTCGCAATACTTCATCCGACACCTGATCAACACCGTCGAAATTAATATTGCGCACATACATGCGGTTGTTAGGCTCGATGAAGATCGTCACGTCGACCGTCTTTTCATCTCGATCCAATTCCGGTGCGAATTCGATCTCAGCTTCCGCATAGCCGTCCGCGCCGAGTCGCAGCCCCATCAACTCGGTCGATTGAGTCAGCATGCGCTGATTGAAAATATCGCCGGGTTTAGCAAGCACCAGCGGCAGCAAAAACTTCTCTGGCACGACCATCTTGCCGGCTATTTTCACGTCGGACAGTGTGTAGACATCACCTTCGGACAAGTTGATTGTGATAAACACATCTTCACGATCAGGGGAAATGGCCACTTGTGTGGATGTCACCCTGAAATCCGCATAACCGCGATCCAGGTAATAAGAACTGAGCGTTTCGAGGTCGCCCGTCAGCGCCTCTTTCGAGTAGCGATCGTCCTGACGAATCCACGACAACCAGTTGCCCGTGCGCAATTCAAACTGACCGATCAGAGTGTCATCATCGAATACGTTGTTGCCAACCACATTGATCTGGCGAATGCGTGCACGGTCGCCTTCTCTGACGTCAATGAAAACTGCGACGGCGTTGTTTGGGCGATCTTCGACACGCGTCTCGACGCTGACGCCGTATTTACCACGACTGTAGTATTGCTCGATGAGGAACTGCTGCACCTCATCGAGAACCGATCGATCAAACGTCTTGCCGCGCGCGAGTCCTACAGAACGCAGCGAGTCCATCAGATCTTCTGTTTTGATGTCCTTGTTGCCATCGATAGTGAATTGCTCGATTGACGGCCGTTCTTTGACGACCACCACCAGCGTATCGCCATCGCGACGCAATGATACGTCGTCGAACAAGCCCTGCGCATACAACGCACGTAACGCCTCGCGCAGACGGACCTCGTCGACATCGTCACCGATGTTGATCGGCAGGTAGTTGAACACCGTACCCTCAGCAATCCGTTGCAGACCCTCAACGCGCATATTGCGCACCTCGAAGGCGGCGGCTTGCAGCGAGCAGAGTACCGCTGCGGAAACAATCGCCATGCGTAGCGGCTTAATTCGATGCATTATGGTTGCTCGTTGTGTCATGTCAGCAAGTCCCCTACCAGCCGGGCGATATCGTTATAAAAAGCGAGACTCATCACGCCCAATAACACGACGATACCAATCTGCTGCCCGATGATTTGCCAACGCTCGGCCATCGGTCGACCAGTCGTTCCCTCGATCAGCTGGTAGACCACTTGTCCGCCATCGAGCATTGGAATTGGCAGCAGATTTAGCGCACCGAGACTGATGCTGACCATCGCCAGAAAATCAAGAAACCAATCAAAGCCACGCTCGAGCGACTGACCTGCGAACTGACCAATACTGATCGGACCCGAAATATTCTTGGTCGACACCGAACCGGTTGCCATGCGACCAAACATCTCAAACGTAAACCCGATTTGCTCTACCGTTTCGGTGAAGGCCTCGGGCAATGCGACACCGGCACCGAGCTGCTTACGCGCATACAGGTTTGCCGGTCGCTCATCAGCGGGATAGACACCGATTAAACCCATCGGCGTGCCATTATTGTCGGCTGACGCGACCTCTACAGTGACAGTCAGGGGCTGCGTACCTCGCAAAATCTCGAAATCCAGACGCTCGCCTGGTCGCTCGACGACGATCTCGCGCATATCATTGAATGTCGAGACTGGCTTTCCATCTACAGCCGTGACGCGATCACTGATTTCCAGCCCGGCCATACGACCCGCAGACCCATCCTGAAAACGACCGACGATCGCGCGCGCACTCCAGGGTTTGAAACCCATGCCTTCGAAAATTTTTCCGGGCTCCGACAATCGAGCAGTATCAGCGTCGACCACCAATTCCACATCGATGCGCTCGCCACTCGCCCGTTCCAAAGAGAGTGGAATGCGCGCATCGTCAACCATCTCGTCGACGATGGCCTGCAAACCGCGACCGTTCCAGCTTTCGACTTCACGGTCGCCGACGGCGGCGATGACATCACCATAACGTAAGCCGGCAATGGCCGCGGGTGAGTCGGGTGTCACAATACCGACCACCGGCCTGACCGTTGTCGTGCCATAGACTAACAGCAGCCAATACGCCGCGATTGCGAGCAGAAAATTCGCAGCCGGTCCCGCCAGGAGTACAGCGATGCGCTGCCAGACCGGCTGCGCGTTAAACGTCCGACCCTTGTCTTCCGGCGCGACGTCGCCTTCGCGATCATCGAGCATCTTCACATAACCGCCAAGCGGCAACGCACTAATGCAGTATTCGGTCTGGTCCGGGCCTGCGCGTTTGGTCCAGATCGGCTTGCCAAAGCCGATCGAAAAGCGCAACACTTTGATGCCACAAAGCCGAGCCACGGCATAGTGCCCGTACTCATGAATAGCGACTAGAATACTGATAGTGACGATCAGGCCAACGATACCCCAGATCGTACTCGTCAAAAATGTCATGCGCGCTCAATCCCCGCTGTTTCCGTCGTGCTCTGCAGTACAGACCACGCGGCCAACACATCGTTCCCACCGTTGTTTCGGCGCCACACCCTAATGGCACGCCGAGCGTAGCAGGCGGCGGCTGAACCGCGGCTGAAACTCGACGCTACCACGCGCCATGCCCCATAACGATGCCTGCGACGAACAAAGGCGTGGCCGCAGCGATACTGTCGATCCGGTCGAGAATGCCGCCGTGGCCAGGAAACAACGAACCACTGTCCTTAACCCCGGCCTCACGCTTGAACAGGCTCACAGTCAGGTCACCGAGAACCGCTATAGCGCCGGTCGCGAAACAGAGTGGCACCAGACGATACCAGGCGAGTCCGAAATACGCGCTACCGGCGAAACCGATGACCGCTGATAGAACCAACCCACCTACAACACCGGCCCACGTCTTTTTTGGGCTCACTGCCGGCGCGAGCTTGCGCTTGCCTAGATAACGACCGGCGAAGTATCCGCCCACGTCTGACGCCCAGATGGTGACCAACACAAACAGCAGCAGTGTCGGACCGGTAATATTGCCAGTCGCGGGATAACGCGCCAGGGCGACCATCGCAAAGAAAGCGGGCAGCAGCACCAACAGGCCCGCGGCCATCGCGGTCACCCGCGACACGGAACGCGGGTAGCGCAAAACGAAAAGCAGTGCCACACACCACCAGGCACCGGCCACGCCCAACAACACAGTGGTTGGGATCAAATCGATACCGGGCCATAGTGCCGCGCAGCCTGCTACGACCGTCACGACATAGGCGAGGCGTACAGACGTCGTATGCAAACGACACAATACTGACCATTCCCAGGCTGCCCCGGCAATGACCAGCAAAATAGCCGGCGCGATAACCCAGGATGGCAGCACAAACAGTATGAGCAGTATGGCCACTATCGCGACTACCGCGGTTTTTACGCGCGCGAGAAGCAACTAACCGACCTCTTCGTGCGCTACCGGTTCAACACGCCCAAAACGCCGATCGCAGCGCGAAAACGCGATGACCGCTTCATCGAGCGCCGCGGCACCGTAGTCGGGCCAGAGCGTCTCGCTGAAATGCAACTCCGCATAGGCCATGTGCCACAACAAGAAGTTACTCACGCGCCGCTCACCACCGGTGCGGATCATCAAATCGACATCCGGTGCGCCACGTAACGACATTGCATCCGCAAATTGCTGCTCGCTAATGTCATCCGCATCAAGATCACCCTGGGCCGCAGCACGGGCGAGTTCCCGACAGCCGTTGAGAATATCCCAGCGACCGCCATAGCCAACCGCTACCTGAAGCTGTAAGCCGGTGTTACCAGCGGTCAAAGACTCCGCTTCATGCATGGCGGTTTGCAACCGCGTTGACAAACGCGACAAATCACCCACAAAACGCAAACGCACATTGTTCTCGTGAAGCTCCGCCACCTCGCGTTGCAGCGCATCGAGAAACAGCTTCATGAGTCCAACCACTTCTTCACGCGGGCGGGACCAATTCTCGGAGGAAAACGCAAAGACAGTCAGATAGTCGATTTCAAGCTCACCGCAACGGCGCACCACGGCACGCACCGACTTAACGCCGGCGCGGTGTCCGAAGTGACGCGGCATCGCGCGCTGGCGCGCCCAGCGACCGTTGCCGTCCATAATGACGGCAATATGACGAGGTCGCTGCTCTGGCGCTACGCTGTCTGCACTATCCGTCATGATGACGCCATCAAAACTCCATGAGTTCTGCTTCTTTCTCCGCCAGAACGGCGTCGACGGCAGCAACATGTTTATTCGTCAATTCCTGAATGGCATCCGCTGCGCGGCGCTCATCGTCCTCTCCGATCTCCTTTTCCTTCAGAAGGTCCTTAAAATCGGAAAGCGCATCTCGACGAATATTCCGAATGGCAATCCGGCCGTTCTCAGCTTCGCCACGTACGATGCGGATCATGTCCTTACGACGCTCTTCTGTTAGCGGTGGCAACGGCACACGGATTACAGTGCCGGCACTCGCCGGGTTCAATCCGAGATCGGAATTCATAATAGCCTTCTCGACCTTGACCACCATATCTTTTTCCCACGGTGTCACGAGCAGCGTGCGTGCGTCTTCGACGCCGAGGTTAGCCACCTGATTCAGCGGCACATCGGACCCGTAGTATTCGACCATGACATGATCGAGCAAGCTCGTGTGCGCACGGCCGGTACGTATCTTAGTGAGTTCGGTACGCAACGCATCCACACTCTTGCCCATGCGGGAATCCGCGTCTTTCTTGATCTCTTCGATCATGTCAGTCTCCGTCGAATCCTCACGCCTTGACCAGCGTGCCTAGCGGCTCGCCGTCGATCACCCGAATCAGTGCATCTGCCTCGGTCATATCAAACACGCGTAGCGGCACTTCGTTGTCACGACACATGACGATCGCGGTGGCATCCATCACATTCAATCGGTCTGCCAATACCCGATCAAACGTGACTTCCGGCAGTTGCTCGGCATCATCATGCAGCTTCGGGTCCTTCGTGAACACACCATTGACCTTAGTCGCCTTGAGCATCAAATCCGCGCCGATCTCAATAGCACGCAAACTGGCTGCGGTGTCCGTCGTAAAGAACGGGTTACCGGTACCGGCTGCCAGAACCACAACCCGGCCTTTCTCAAGGTGCCGAACCGCACGTCGACGAATATAGTCTTCGCAGACGTCGTTAATAGCCAGCGCCGACATGACGCGTGCAAACACCTCGTGACGCTCGAGTGCATCTTGCAAGGCGAGCGAATTGATCACCGTCGCCAACATACCCATGTGGTCGCCAGTGACCCGATCCATGCCAGCGCGCGCAAGCCCCGCCCCGCGAAAAATATTGCCACCGCCAATGACAATGGCGACTTCCACCCCGCGGCTGGCGACCTGAGCGACCTCGCCGGCGATGCGTGAAATGACGTCGGGATCGATGCCGTATTTGAGGCCGCCCATGAGTGCTTCACCACTCAGCTTTAACAGTACCCGACGTGCGACGGGTTTTGTTGACGCACTCATCTCGTGAAATTCTCCCAAACCGCGACCTGGCGGCCAGCGCCGCACAGTGTAACTCACTATGCGGCGAAAGCCTGCCCCAATGTCAGCTTCAGCTCTTGCTGCCAGCCTCGGCGATTTGCGCCATGACTTCTTCGGCGAAGTTATCTTCTTTCTTCTCGATGCCTTCACCCACTTCGAAACGCGTGAATGCGCTGACCGAAGCGTTCGCCGATTTCAGCAATTTGCCGACGGTCTCATCCGGGTTTTTGACAAAAGGTTGACCGACGAGGGTAATCTCAGCGAGGTACTTGCGCATACGGCCATCGACCATCTTCTCGATGATCTCGGCGGGTTTGCCGGATCCTTTCGCCTGCTCAACAAGAATAGCGCGCTCGGCATCCAGCGTTTCCTGTGGTACGCCGCCCTCGTCGACACACATCGGGGCAGATGCCGCGACATGCATAGCAAGGTCCTTACCGAGCGCTTCGTCGCCACCCGCATAAGCCACGACTGCACCGATCCGCGCACCGTGGGTGTAGCTGCCAATCGCGCCATCCGCGTTTTCGATGATTTCAAAGCGACGAATACCGATGTTCTCGCCAATCTTGGCGACCAGCGCAGTGCGCACGGCTTCAACTGATTCCCCATTCAGAGTGGCCGCCATCAATGCCGCCACGTCTGCAGGGCGCTCGGCGGCGATCAGCTTGGCGACGTCGGTTGCGAAGCTTTTGAAATTATCGTCGTTGGCGACAAAGTCTGTCTCGCAGTTGACCTCAACAATCACCGCGGTGGTGCCTACCTGCTCGATGACAATACGCCCTTCGGCAGCAACTCGACCCGCTTTCTTGTCGGCTTTCGCCTGACCCGATTCGCGCAGCAAGACCGCGGCAGCATCCATGTCGCCATCCGCAGCCACCAGTGCCTTTTTGCACTCCATCATGCCGACACCAGTGCGTTCACGCAGCTCTTTTACTTTCGCCGCTGTAATAGCCATTTCTAGCTCCTCAAATTTAAGGTGGTGAGAAGCGGTATCACCGCTCTCAATAAACTGTGATTGAACATCGGGTGGCGGTTGCCACCCGAGCCATCAGGCGTCGTCGCCGCTCTCGCCAGCAGTTTCCGCAGCCGGCGCCTCATCGACAGGCTGTGGCTTCTCAGCAGCGGGCTTCTCAGCAGCAGGCTTCTTGGCAGCGGTTTTCTTACGCGCTGGCTTTTGTCCTGCCTTGCGGACGTTGCCCTCTTCGTCGAGCTCGACAAAGTCGTCATCGCCAAGCGCCGCTTCCGGCGCGCTGGCTTTGCCTTCCAGCACAGAATCTGCCATCGCCGTCGCGTACAGCGCGATCGCACGCATGGCGTCGTCGTTGCCAGGGATCACGTAGTCGACGCCATCGGGCGCACAGTTAGTATCGACGACGGCAACAACCGGAATACCCAGCTTGCGCGCTTCGTCGATCGCAATTTTCTCGTGACCAACGTCGATGATGAACATCGCATCCGGCAGGCCACCCATATCTTTAATGCCACCGAGGCTGCGTTCCAGCTTATCTTTCTCACGATCGAGGTTAAGCACCTCTTTTTTCGTCAGCGACTCTACAATGTTGCTCTCGTGCATCGTTTCAAGATCTTTCAGCCGTTTGATCGACTGCTTGATTGTCTTGAAGTTGGTCATCATGCCGCCGAGCCAGCGGTAATTGACATAGGGCATGCCGCAACGCGCCGCTTCTTTGCCGATGATGTCTCGTGCCGAGCGCTTCGTGCCGACGAACAAAATGTTGCCGCCATCTGCAGCCAACTTTTTGGCGTAGTCGAGCGCTTCCCGGAACAACGGCAATGACCGCTCCAGGTTTACGATATGAATCTTGTTGCGATCGCCGAAAATGAAGGGTGCCATTTTCGGGTTCCAGTAACGGGTTTGGTGTCCGAAATGAACGCCCGCCTCAAGCATCTGCCGCATGGTAACGTCAGCCATGATATCTCCTAGGGTTAAGCCTCCGCAGATCCCTCGAGTGCAACCCCTTGTTTTGTGGGGCACCCAGCACCGAGTGT
>JBCAZB010000086.1:0-8672 GCA_038533315.1 Pseudomonadota bacterium
CCGGCCACTGATGACGTGAGGCAATGATCAGCGCGCCGAACGGCACACTCCAGATAATCCGATGCAGCAGAATCTCTGATGACGACACTGTCGCCAGAAGCAACAGATACAGTGGCATGAAACCCCACATGACGTAGGCAGCCACCGCGGCGAATACGCCCTCGCGTTGCTGCCCCGTTACGTCGGTTACCACACCAATTCCAAAATGAATACCTATTCAATGCCATCGCGAGCGCGAACGCGGTAGCATAAAGACTCGGGGGGAGAGCCGCAATCGCATGACAACACTTAGAGCACACCGATTTGGCGAATGGACGGATGGTCAGTCAGTCGACCGCCTTGTGTTAACCAACGACAACGGCATGCAAGCGCATCTTGTTCCGATCGGTGCTAGCCTGCAGTCGTTGCTGGTGGCAGATCGCGACGGCGAACTACGCGATGTTGTTCTTGGATTTGACGACGTCGCAGGCTACGCGGAAAACGAACCTTACCTTGGCTGCACGGTCGGGCGATTCGCTAACCGTATTGCCGACGCACGCTGCGATATTGATGGCACCGAGACGACGCTGACGGCCAACGCCGGCGGCGACCATCTGCATGGTGGCAGTATCGGCATCAGTCGCAGGCTTTGGGCCTCCGCAATGGAGCAGGATCCCAGCACCGGGCTCGCCAGTGCGAGCTTTTATCTCGAAAGCCCGCATGGGGAGGACGGCTATCCGGGTAACGTGACGTTACGCGTACGCTACACCCTCGATCAGCAAAACAGTTTGCACATCGAATACTTCGCGCGCACCGATCTACCGACGATTATTAACCTGACCAACCACAGTTACTTCAATCTGGAAGGTCACAACGCTGGTAGCGTCGGCGAGCACACACTACGCTTGTTTGCCGCGCAGTACACGCCCACCAATGAGCGTCTGCTGCCCACCGGCGAAATTGCCAATACCACTGGCGCATTGGATTTCTCAACAACGAAACCGCTCGCACCGGGCTTCGAGGACAAAGCGCTAGCCAGTATCGGCGGCTATGACCACAATTTTGTGATCGATCGATCCGACAGGCGCCTGACACTCGCTGCTGTGCTCGCGTCACCAGAGAGCGGTATACGCATGGCGGTAACCACCAGTGAGCCGGCCGTACAGCTGTACACGGCCAATTCGCTGGCCGTCGATTGCGGAAAAGGCGGTGTTGGTTATCTGCGTCATGAAGCTGTCTGCCTCGAAACCCAGCGGTTTCCGGACGCACCGAATCAACCTGCATTTCCACCCGCGATGCTGTTCCCGGATGCGCTGTTCTACAGCAAGACCATTTATCGTTTCGATACGTTGCGGCAGTCAGTCTGATGATCCAACAGCTACGTGCATTGCGACTGCTATTAATCGGGGTATCGCTGTGTTGCGCATCCGTATCGGCTGACTACGGCGACTACCAGAGTCACCGCGTAGAAGGGCAGACCCTGATTGTCGATACAACACTCGGACAGCTGAACGTTACCGTGGTGCATCCCACCGCAATGTATCTGCATTTCGCAGAGCCAGGTCGGCGTCAGCTTCCGGGCTTCGCCCTATCCGGCGACAGTGTTCCATCAGCCGTGGTCGTTAGCGAAACCGATGAGTCGCTAATGTTTACTACGGCGGCACTCAGTCTGTCGCTCAGCAAGCAGTCGATGACCGCCGCGTTCTTTCTCAACGGTGAACCGTTAGTCTCGGAGGCCACGGGCTATTTTGCCTTTGAGACGGTACGAGGGTTCCGCTTCGCACTGGAAGACGGCGAAAAACTGCTGGGTGGCGGGGAGCGCGTACTGGGTATGGACCGACGCGGCGAACGCATGCCGCTCTATAATCGTGCTCACTATGGATACAACGGTGCATCGTCACAGATGTACTACAGCCTGCCTGCGGTGATGTCCAACCGCAACTATGCGCTGGTGTTTGACAACAGCGCTCGCGGGACATTGGATATCGGACATACCCGATCAAACATCCTCGGTTTCGAAGCGAGCGCTGGGCGCACCGCCTACTTGATTGCCGCAGGTACCAGCATGCCTTCGTTGGTGGAGTCATTAACGGCGGCCGTCGGCAGACAGCCGCTGCCGCCGCGCTGGGCTTTCGGTAACTTCGCATCGCGGTTTGGCTACCATAGCGAGGCGGAAATACGCAACGTCGTTGGTCGGTTCAAACAGCAGACAATCCCGCTCGATGCCGTCGTGCTGGATCTGTATTGGTTTGGTCCGGACATCAAGGGCCACATGGGACGACTCGACTGGGATCGCAACGCTTTCCCGGACCCAGAAGGTATGCTGCGCGATTTTGCACAGGACGGCATCCAGACCGTACTCATTTCCGAGCCCTTTGTCCTGACGTCGTCAACCCGTTGGGAAGAAGCCCAGGACGCAGGCATTCTTGCGCGATCTATCGATGGCGGCACAAGACTATTCAACTTCTATTTCGGCAACACCGGCCTGATCGACGTGTTTGCGGACCCGGCGCGACGCTGGTTCTGGGAGATCTACCGCAGCCTTCACGACCAGGGGGTGACAGGCATCTGGGGCGATCTGGGCGAACCGGAAGTACACCCGGCGGATACCCTGCATACCCTCAGTGATACCGGTCAGGAGGCCACCGCCGACGAGATCCATAATGTCTATGGGCATGAGTGGGCCCGTCTGGTGTATGAAAACCACCGTCGTGACTATCCCGACGAACGGCCGTTCATCATGATGCGGTCCGGCTTTGTCGGCACGCAACGCTACGGCATCATTCCTTGGACAGGCGACGTTGATCGCTCATGGGGTGGACTACAAACGCAGACAGAACTGAGTCTGCAAATGGGCTTGTTCGGGCTAGGCTACATTCATTCGGATCTCGGTGGCTTCGCCGGCGGCGAATCGTTTGACCGCGAGCTGTACACACGATGGCTGCAAATGGGCACCTATCAACCGGTGTTTCGCCCACACGCCCAGGAACACATCGCGCCTGAGCCCGTTTTTCACGATCGTCGCACGCGCAAACTGGCTAAAGCCGCTATCGAGCAACGGTATCGCCTGTTGCCTTACTTGCAGACACTGGCGTACGAGAATGCCATCACCGGCCTGCCGTTTGTGCGTCCACTGCTGTTTGACGACCCGACCTTATTCGATCACACCGCCAGCTACTTATTCGGCAATGCGTTTCATGTCACACCCATCACCGAGCCGGGTGTACGCACGACGGAAATCACATTACCGTCCGGCGTGTGGTTCGACCTCGCAGACGATACGCGGCTCGAGGCAGGTGTACATCGCGTGGCCGCGCCGTTGCAGCGCATCCCAGTGATGGTCAGAGCCGGTGCATTCGTACCAACGACCCCGGTGGTGCAGACGACGCAAGACTACAGCAGCGAGTCCCTGACACTGCATTATTACGACGACAGCAGCATCACGCTCGCCGGCGGCCAGATGTTCGAAGACGATGGTGAGAGTGCCACCAGCATTGAAGATGGCACCTACGACCTACTGCGCTTCGCTGCGGCCAGAGATGAGCGGCAGCTTGTATTGGAACTCGCACGGTTGGGACGTGGCTACGCCGGAATGCCAGTGGCGAGAGACATTACGCTAGTGGTGCACAATCAGCAAAAGCCACCCGCGCAGATCCTGTTGGATGGCGCACCATTGATAGCACCAGCAGACAGTGACTATGACTCGCGTGGTAAGCGTTTGCGGATTCGACTGACGCAAGCCGACGCGACTCGCACGGTGGTAATCCGTTATGCCCCATAAACTCACGATAGCCATCTTGGCTGCAACACTTACCATCGCCTGCCGACCCAAGGTCGAGACAACTGTGGATGCAGAACAACCCGAAACGGCAAGTGGCAAGCCGGTGGTTTACCAAGTGTTCACACGCCTGTTCGGCAACAAGAACACACAGAATGTCCCATGGGGCTCCATCGAACAGAATGGGGTCGGCAAGTTCTCTGACATCAATGATGCGGCACTAGTCGGGCTACGCGAACTTGGGGTCACTCATGTCTGGTATACAGGTGTACCGCATCATGCAGTGATCAGAGACTATCGTGACTACGGCATATCGGATGACGATCCGGATGTGGTGAAAGGTCGCGCGGGCTCGCCATACGCGGTCAAAGACTATTACAACGTCAACCCTGACCTCGCTGATGATCCTGCCAAACGCTTGGCCGAGTTCGACGCATTGATCGCCCGAACGCATCGCCAAGGCATGCAGGTCCTGATCGACATCGTGCCAAATCATGTGGCGCGCGACTATCGCTCGCTGAATCGGCCGAGCGGCGTAAAGGACTTTGGTGCCGATGATGACGTCACCCTGTCTTACGCCCGTGACAACAATTTCTATTACGTCACCGGAGAGCCGTTCCAGGTTCCGGAACCGCAGGACGGTTATCAACCGCTCGGCGGACAAGCTCACCCGTTAGCCGATGGTGAGTTTGCAGAAAATCCCGCCAAGTGGACTGGCAACGGCGCAGGTGCCGCCCAACCCAGTCACAACGATTGGTACGAAACCGTCAAGATCAACTACGGCGTGCGCCCGGACGGCAGCTTCGACTTCGACGACCTTCCGCTCGAATACGCTAAGCGCGATTGCGCAGCGATCAACGCATTCTGGGCGGAACGCGACGTGCCCGATAGTTGGGAGAAGTTTCGCGACATCACCCGTTTCTGGCTGGACAGAGGCGTCGACGGCTTTCGGTTTGATATGGCCGAGATGGTACCGGTCGCGTTCTGGAGCTATCTGAACTGCGGTATCAAGGCACGCAATCCCGACGCATTCCTGCTAGCGGAAGTCTATAACCCGGACTTGTACCGCGACTACCTGCAGCGCGGAAAAATGGACTACCTGTACGATAAAGTGGGCTTTTACGACACGCTCAGACCGGTCATGGAAGGCCGTGCCGGTACCGACCCATTGGTGGCCATCCATGAGACCGTCTCGGATATCGAGGCACACATGCTGCACTTTCTCGAAAATCACGACGAACAACGTATCGCCAGCAGCGCATTCGCCGGTGACGCTGATATGGGTAAACCAGCGCTGGTGGTCTCCGCGTTGATCAGTCGCTCACCGACGATGGTCTATTTCGGTCAGGAAGTCGGCGAGCCGGGCGACGGTGATGCAGGGTTTGGCGATCCGACGCGGACCACAATCTTCGATTACTGGGGTGTACCGAATCATCAGGCGTGGATGAATGACGGCAAATTTGATGGCGGCAAGCTCACCGCATCACAGCGAGACCTCCGCCACTTTTATCAGAAGGTGTTGCAAATCAGTGCAACGCATCCGACGATGCTCGGCAGCTACAACGACCTCCATCAGCACAATCGGTCGAACAACGACGACTACACAGACCGACAATTTAGCTTTCTGCGTCACCATAACGATGAGGCACTGATTGTTCTGGCCAATTTTTCACGCCAAACTGTCGCCTACGAGCTCGCTATTCCGGCGCAGGTCATCGATGGACTGGCTCTCACTGACGGCGACTACGAGATGCGGGACATGCTGACGGATGAATCCGCGCTGCTGCGCGTGACAGACGGCGTCGCGCTCACAAAGATTGAGCTCGGCCCACTCGACTCAGCGGTGCTGGAGCTGGATCAGACCGTCGTCAGCCAGCCATGAATATCTTCACGCTCGCCCGCATGCACATCGGATAACGCCTGACGCAGTTTCAACGTATTCCGATAGCCGCTATCCGGGTTCACTTCGTGTGTCTGACCTTGGTAGACCATGCTACCGATCGGCGTCAAACTCGCTGCCGTACCAGACAACGCCGCATCGGTGTTCGGCAACGCGGCCAGTAGCTCGGCCACCGAGAAATTGCGCTGCTCAACCCGAAGACCGAGATCCGCTGCCAAGGTTAACGTGGACGCTCGGGTCACGCCGTGCAGGAAGGATGAATCCAGTGGCTTGGTCAACACCGAATCCTCGCTGATCAGCAGGAAGTTGGCAGCACCCGTTTCCTGAACATCGTCACTCGGACAGAACAGCACCTGATCGACGCCATACTCTGCCTTGGCGGCGAGCGTAGGCCCGAGCGCAGCAGCGTAGTTGCCGCCCGTCTTGGTGCTGCCCAATTGGCGTGTCGAACGTGCGTTTTGATCGTCGATCAGAATCTTCAGCGGACGAACGCCACCCGCGAAATAATCGCCGACGGGAGACGCGAGCACAAACAACTTGGCCGTGACACTGGGAGATGCCGCAGCACCGATGTTCGGTAATGTACCGACGAGCGTGGGTCGCAAGTACAGTGCGCCGGGCATAGCCGGGACATCGTCACGATTGGCACGGATCACGTCCAGCACCATCGACGTCAACAACTCCGTTGGTGGCACCGGCAGACATAGCGAGGCAGCGCTCTTCTGCATACGAGCCACATGGTCCGCCAGACGGAAAACATGCACAGAGCCATCCGCCCAACGATAGGCTTTAAACCCCTCGAAACAGGTGCTCGCGTAGTGCAAGACATGTGCAGCCGGGTGCATCGGAATCGGCGCAAGTGGCTGTACCGCGCTGTCAGTCCATGCCTCTCCATCGAAATCGGCAACCACAAACTGGGCGCAAAATTCAGAACCGAACGCTGTCATTGATGACCCTAGTCGCTCTCTTCGCGAGCGTATGAGAAACAGGCAAGAAGGATAGCTGCGCACCCCATCCCACTCAAGAGCTAAGACCACAAAATCGTTGCCGCTTAACCGAATCAACGGGGCTGCAATCAGACTGCTACACTCACGCCATGACAGCCCAATCCATCGATTCCTTTGCGGCGCTGAGGCGTCTTATTCACTACGCGCGAGAATACCGTCTGCGCATCTGGTTCGCCGGCTTCTGTTCGGTGATGAACAAATTGTTCGATGTGATGCCGGAAATCCTGATCGGTATCGCCATCGACGTCGTCGTCCGCCAGCAAGACTCGTTTGTCGCTGCGGCCGGCATCACAGATCCCAAGCATCAGATGCTGCTGCTGGCCATGCTGACGCTTGCGATCTGGATCGGCGAGTCCATTTTCGAGTACCTGCTGCTCGTGTCGTGGCGTAACCTCGCACAAGACCTTCAGCACAAAATGCGTATCGACGCTTACCAGCACACACAACAACTGGACCTTGCCTGGTTTGAGAACATGCGCGCCGGCACTCTGGTTGCCATTATCAATGACGATGTGAACCAACTGGAACGCTTCCTCGACAACGGTGCCAACAGCCTGATTCAGGTGGCGACGACGCTTCTGGCCGTGGGCGGTGTTTTCTTCGCCGTGTCACCCGGCATCGCGCTAATCGCATTCACGCCGATCCCGGTCATCGTCATCGGTGCATTCTATTTCCAGCGCCGTGCTCAACCATTGTATGCCGATGTTCGCGAGCGGGTTGGCCAGCTCGCCAGCCGTCTGGCTGCCAACCTCGGCGCCATCATGACGATCAAGAGCTTTGCCACTGAAGACAAAGAAGTCGCGCGCGTCGCTGAACAGAGTCTTGACTATGTCCACGCGAATCGCCGCGCCATTCGGGTGAGTTCAGCATTCATCCCAGTGATTCGGATGGCGATCCTGGCAGGCTTCGTCGCTACCTTTCTGTTCGGTGGTTATCAGGTGCTGAACGGGACACTGAATGTCGGTGCTTATGGCGTACTTGTCTTTCTCACGCAACGCCTACTCTGGCCGCTGACCGATCTGGCCAACACAGTCGATTTGTACGAGCGAGCGATGGCTTCAACCCGGCGCATCCTCGACCTGATAGAGGTACCCGTAAGAATTCGCGATCAGGCAGACGCCGTCGCTTTGCGTGAGCCAAAGGGGCGCATTGAGTTCGAAAACCTGAACTTTTCCTACCGAGACGATGTACCGGTGCTACGCGATATCAATATCGATATTCCTGCTGGCGATACGATTGCTTTGGTCGGTCAAACAGGCTCCGGCAAAAGCACGATCATCAAGCTGTTGTTGCGGTTCTACACACCACAGTCCGGTCAGATTCGCCTTGACAATCAGGCGCTCCAATCCCTCAGTCTCGACAGCTTGCGTCGACACATTGGGTTAGTCAGTCAGGACGTATTCCTGTTCCACGGTACGATACGTGAAAATATCGCGTACGGCCGTGATGACGCTAGTGAGCAGGAGATACTCGAAGCAGCACGGGCTGCGGAAGCGCTGGAATTCATCGAAAAACTACCGGACGGGCTCGATACGATGGTCGGCGAGCAGGGTCAGAAACTATCGGGTGGGCAACGGCAACGATTGTCGATAGCGAGAGCATTATTGAAAGACCCCGCCGTCTTGATTCTGGATGAAGCGACCTCGGCGGTCGACAATGAGACAGAAGCCGCAATTCAGCGCTCGCTGCTTAAAATCTCACAAGATCGTACGACCATCGTCATCGCCCACAGGCTCTCGACGATCGTCACTGCGGACAAGATTTATGTACTGGATAATGGCGCGATCGCCGAAGCCGGTAGTCATCGGCAGCTCAAAGATCGAGGTGGCATTTACAGCCACCTATGGCAGGTACAGACGGGCCGCGGCGCGGACTAGTGGATCAAGCGCCGCGTAATTCCGCGAGTATTTTCTCAAGTTTCGGCAGATAGACGAACTCTTCATCCGCATCGGTCCAGAGATCTTCCGCGCGGCTGGCTGCATCCTGCGCCATACTGCGCGCAGTATGG
>JBCAZB010000087.1:0-8622 GCA_038533315.1 Pseudomonadota bacterium
AACACCGCACCGACTCAAAACGTGTGGCTGGCGAGACTTTCGCTTAGGACTTGCGTCCCGTCACGGAACAGCCATCGCGCGTCTGACGCTCGAACTACCTGCTCCGCTCAGAACTGAAATTTCGCGCATCGTGGCGGGTTTATCCGGTCCGATGCAAGGCAATGACATCAGGCGTAGCGACTTCGAGTCTCTTGCCTGGCTTCGGCGACACTGATCGATACCTCGTTATCGGGTCCGCCGTTGCGGCACACAAGCGCTCCCATGCGCGGTTTGGTTTTTATGCCACTACTTGGTTTCTTCATTGAACGATTGCTGCACCTCGTCTTACCGATCCCCGGTAATAGACAGACCGTGGCCGCATGCAATGTTGAATACCTGCCCGGCATAGCGGGAACCGAACCTCTCCACCGTAACTACCGGACTTCACTGTCGCCTACTGATCTACGGATTAAAGGGCACAATGAAAAGAATGCTTATCAATGCAACTCAAGAAGAAGAGTTGCGCATGGCACTGGTCGATGGCCAGCGTCTCTACGACCTCAATATCGAGGTTCCCTCTCACGAGCGTAAGAAAGCCAACATCTATAAGGGCAAGATCTCGCGAATCGAGCCCAGCCTGGAAGCCGCGTTTATCGACTACGGCGCGGAACGCCACGGCTTCCTGCCCTTCAAGGATATCTCTCCGGAGTACTTCGTCCGGCAGCCTTCTGACAAGAACCGACCATCCATTAAGGAGGTCCTGAAAGAAGGCCAGGAGATCGTCGTACAGATCGAAAAGGAAGAGCGCGGCAACAAAGGTGCTGCTTTAACGACCTACGTCAGTCTGGCCGGCCGCTTCCTCGTACTCAAACCCAATAAAGCGAAATCGGGCGGCGTATCACGCCGTATCACCGGCGAAGACCGTGAGGAAATTCGCGAAGCGCTGTCCGACCTGGAGATTCCAGACGGCATGAGTGTCATCGTGCGCACGGCTGGTATCGACCGCACGGCCGAAGAACTACAATGGGACTTGAACAACCTGTTCGGTGTCTGGGAAGCGATCAAGAAAGTCGTCGTCGAAAAGCCATCACCGTTCCTGATCTATCAGGAAAGTAATGCCGTTATCCGCTCGTTGCGCGATTACTTGAACAACGATATCGGCGAGATCCTGATCGATGCCGAGAAGCCTTATGACCAGGCACGTGAATTTATGGAATCGGTCATGCCGCACAACGCTGGCAAACTCAAACGCTACAGCGATCCGGTCCCGCTATTCACGCGCTATCAGATCGAATCGCAAATCGAGACCGCCTACGCGCACAGCGTTCAGCTACCGTCGGGTGGTAGCATTGTCATCGATATTACTGAAGCCCTGATTTCGATCGATATCAACTCCGCGCGCGCGACCAAAGGTGCGGATATCGAAACGACGGCGTTTAACACCAACCTCGAGGCGGCCGACGAAATCGCACGCCAGCTGCGTCTGCGCGACCTTGGTGGCCTCGTCGTCATCGATTTCATCGACATGAATGCCTCACGCAATCAACGCGAGGTTGAGAATCGACTGCGCACCGCTGTTGTGGCCGACCGCGCCCGCATTCAGATTGGCAAGATCTCGCGGTTCGGCTTGTTAGAGATGTCGAGACAGCGCTTGAGCCCATCGCTCGGCGAGTCAACGCATCAGGTGTGCCCGCGCTGCGATGGCATGGGCAACTTCCGCTCCATCGAATCTCTGGCGCTGGCGATTCTGCGTGTACTGGGTGAAGAAGTCCGCAAAGAACGCACCGCCAAGGTCATCGCGCAATTGCCGGTCGATATCGCGACCTATTTGCTAAATGAAAAACGCGAGTGGGTGCAGAAGCTCGAAACACGTAACGACACGCAGGTGATCCTCGTCGCGAATCCCGCGTTCGAAACACCGAATTACGAACTGCGCCGTGTGCGTGACGACCAGACGGAACTACCGGAGAATGCCGGTAGTAGTGTGGCTCTAACTGAGACCGCGGACTCCGAAGACGTGCCGGAATGGGGTGGCGAAAAGATTACACCGGAAAAACCAGCCGTACAGGTCGCGACGCCGGCCACGCCGGCACCGACGCCCAAGCGTTTTCAGGAAGTTCCCAGCGGACCGCGGCCCGGTATTTTTGTGCGCATCTGGTATTGGCTGTTCGGTGAGCCCGATCCAGAAGAGATCAAGAAAAAGAAAATTGAAAAAGAACGCGCTGAACGCAAAAAGCGTGATGCGGAACGTCGCAATAAGCAAAAGGCGGAACGCAACAAGCGCAACAAGAGTCGCCAACAGAAACCGGCTGCCAAGCAGAACAACAAGTCGAGCAACGCCAAAGGTCGTGGCAAACAGAACAACAACGACGCTCGCGGCAACAACCAAAAAGACGGCGACAACAAGAGCCGTTCTCGACGCGGCAAGAAACAGGACGCCGGCCAACAAAAGAATGCTCAGCAGAAGCCGCAACAAAACAAGCCGGATACCGACAAGGATAATTCGGCGCAAGCGGATGCTGAAGGTGGTCAGCGCAAACGTCGTCGTCGCTCTCGTGGCGGACGTCGTCGCAAGCGTAACGAAGGCAACGCCGATCAACAGCAGGCGCAAAACAACGCGGGCGCTGACAACCAGAACAATCCGTCACCGAAGACCGATCAGCACAGTGACAACAAAGCGGCTGACGCGAGCTCGGGCGGCCAGTCGCAACGCCAACCCACCGCGAAAGGCTCGGACGCATCGGCGAAACGTGAAGCGCCGAGACGTGATTCGTCATCGGCTTCGCAAAACGCCCAACCAGGCAACAAGACAGAGCCGGTTGCCAAACAGCAGTCTGGCGGTAACAAGGCCGATGGCAGTGCGCAGATGAAGCGTCAATCAGCGCCGACGGGCAACACGCCCGCCGCTAAAGCGCCGGAGCCAAAACGTGCTGAGGCGCAGCCGAAGCCTGCGGCTGAGAAACCCGCTGACGCCAAACCGGCACCTAAGCCTGCAGCTAGCAAACCGGACAATAACGGCAGCCAACCGAAGCCGGCCACCAAGACCGATTCGGCGCCCGCGAAATCAGCCGACAGCGGGAAGCCACAACTGTTGCCGTGGGAAAGTGCAGGTCAAAAGCCAACCGGTGACAAGAAGTACACCGTTTGGTCGAGCGACGAGTAATCGCACCGGACCAGACGATGCACAGGGGCCTACAGCGCGCATCTGAAACGCTGAACGGCTGGCTTTTCGAGCACTCCCTGCCGCTATGGTGGCGGCAGGGACGCATCGCCAACGGCGCGTTTCTTGAGGGGCTGACCCTGGACGGCAATCCCGTGGCCAGCCGTATCTCGCGTATCCGCGTACAGGGTCGACAGCTGTTTTGTTTTTGCGTGGCACAGCAACTGGGCTGGACACAGCCTGAGCTTGTGACATCGCTGGCACGCAGCGCACGCCGATTTGGCGACACTGGCCTACGCAACGACCATATCGTAGCCCACAAGATCGATATCGACACTGGCGTTATCATTGACGCCGAGACCGACTTGTACGACGCCGCGTTTTTTTTGCTGGGCCTGGCGGAAGCTACCCGTGTCTGCGGCCTTGAAGTTACGGCCCCCGCTCTCAAACGATTCTTCGACGGACTAGACACCACAATCCGTTATGCCGATAAAGCCGGTTATCGCGAGGCATTGCCAGGCCCACAAACCCGGCTGCAAAACCCGCACATGCATTTGTTCGAGGCATTGCTGCGCTTGTACGACGTCACGGCCGATACAACACTGATCTCGCGTATTGATGATCTACTCACCTTTGTCGAAAGGACCTTCTTTAATACGGACAACAACTGGATTAGCGAAGAAGTCTGTGGCGAGCGTCGCAGCGCCACATTCGAGCCAGGACATTCGATGGAATGGGTGTGGCTGCTCGGCTACTACGCGCGCCTGTTCAACGCGCCACTGCATCCGTTCGCACGAGCGCTTTACGACCGCGTGACGGAGCTCGACATCGCACCGGGCCGCATGCCGCTCGGCATCGATGCAGACGGCCATGCCTGTGACCCACGTATGCGGTTGTGGGCGCAGACCGAAACACTCAAAGCGCATCTTTGCATGAGTGAATTAGCGGCCGACCACTACCCGCAAAGTACCGCGCAAGCCATAGCGACGGCCGACGCCATACGGCATGAGTGGCTGGATCGCTGCGCAATATCTGGTGGTTGGTTTGAGCACATCGACCCGGACGGCACGATCACATCCGAGTTTATGCCCGCGAGCAGCGGCTATCACGTGTATTTTGCGATCAGCGAACTCGCGCGTTGCGCAGCCATTACAGGCGGCAGCAATCGCGCCTAGATATTGTGCTGCTGCCGCAGGTTGTCGAGTAACGCCGTGCACGCTTGATCGACCAGGTCGAACACCACCTCGAATCCGCGCGCACCGCCGTAATACGGATCCGGCACCTCCTCTGCCTCCAGCGCCGGCGCCTCACTCAACAACAGACTTAGCGTGGCGGTCGACTCATCCGGCTCACGCTCTTGCAGCGTCACGAGATTGAGACCGTCCATGGCATAGATATGATCGAACCGCGTGAAGTCGTCATCATCGACGCGGCGCGCGCGCTGGCCGGACATACTGATACCTCGCTTCTCAGCGGTTTGTTGCGATCGCCCGTCGGGCGGATGACCAACGTGATAGGCATGCGTGCCCGCCGAATCGATCTCGAATGCGGACTCGAGCCCGGCTTCCACTACCTTCTTGCGAAAGACGGCCTCCGCGGTCGGAGAGCGGCAGATATTGCCCATGCAAACAAACAGCACAGCGATCTTGTCACGGGAATCGGCGGTCATGTTGGGCTCTCTACGGGCTAGTCTTTAACGTCGCGATGATACCGCACGACAACCCGCTGAAACCATCAGGGAGCGGCGGCAACTGAAGCCCCGTCGTCCGATGCGTCGCAGCCGCCGATCTTCCAGGTCCTACCGCGCTCCAGACGCCACTCCCAAGGGCGATTCGGCGTTGGATGAACCGCGTAGAAGAAGTACCGCTGACAGGCATCGAACTGCATAGTGACGGTTTTGATCTCGACGGCACGACGCGTACCACGTCGCAGCGTAATGAAAGACACGGTGTGCTCACCAGGCGTAACATTCCGAAATTGTTGACTGTCCGCGTAGGCCTGGCCATCGATTTCGATCACTTGCACGCGGGCATATCCGAACGTACTGGCCTTACCACCCCGGCCATCGATGCGCGCTACCGGGTCGATGCTGCATCCAACCAGAAAAACCATCAGCACTACTAGACCATATCGCATCGCCCGCTCCGTCATCTGCCAAACTTCCGCTGTCTGGGTTATCCTAACATTAAGTTCGACCGGCCTCGGCGCAGAGCGTTCCCCAGTCGGACCACGTACCCCCCACACTTTCTGCCGCAAGGAGAACACCCGATGCGCCTCGTAAGCCTGATTAGCCTGAGTCTTTTGACGATCGCAAACATTGCCCACGCCGATGGCGCGTTGCTCGACCAAACGATGAAGCGATTAGCCTCTGATGAAACCGTCACGCTATCCGATGCGTATGAGGACAAGGTGGTGTTGATCGTCAACACGGCATCGAAATGCGGCAATACACCACAGTACGAAGGACTGGAAGCGCTCTATAGTGAATACGCCGAAGACGGACTAGTCGTACTCGGTTTTCCGTCCAATAACTTTGCCGGTCAGGAGCCGGGTACCGAGGCGGAAATTGCGTCGTTTTGTCGACTGACGTACGGGGTTAAGTTTCCGATGTTCGAAAAAATCGACGTCAAAGGTGACAACGCCCATCCGCTGTATCAGGCGCTTGCTGACGCCGCTGGCACCTACCCGACATGGAACTTCCACAAATACCTAATCGGCCGAGATGGCAAACTAATCGCGACCTTTTCGCCCGGCACCAAGCCAAAGGACGCATCCGTCGTCGACGCCATCAAATTAGCGCTGGCCGCCTCCTAAGGCACTTTCGCGGATAGCCGCTCACGGGCCGCTGCGAGATCCGCGCGTGTATCGATGCCGGGCGGCGGCACGTCCGCCGCTTCGGCCACGACGATCGTCTGACCGATCCACAGTGCACGCAATTGCTCCAGTGATTCTGTGAGCTCGAGCGTACACGGAGGTTCTGCGACCAGCGCATGCAAGCTGGCTGCCTTGTATCCGTAGATACCGATATGGCGCTGCGCGGGGTGACCACCGTTCTGCCGCCGATACGGGATCGGCGCGCGCGTAAACAACAAGGCACGACCTGCGCGATCTGAGACCACTTTTACGCAGTTCGGATCCTGCCATTGTTCGTCGTCGCTAATCGGGGCCGATAACGTCGCGATGTCCGCGTCAGCATCATCTCGGAGCAGCGTCACTACCTGACGGATGGCAGGCAATGGAATAAAGGGCTCATCGCCCTGCACGTTGATGACCAATTCATCCCGCCAACCGCGCTGCCGCGCGACTTCAGCAACGCGATCGGTGCCGGACTGATGCGCCGCATCGGTCATCGCGACATCGGCGCCAAAGCCTGTCGCGACATCGGCGACCTGAGGACTATCGGTCGCAATAACCACCGAGGCGGCGTCGACGGCCATCGCCCGTCGCCAGACATGCTCGATCAGTGTTTTGTCGTCGAGCAACGTCACCGGTTTGCCTGGCAACCGCGTCGACGCCATGCGCGCCGGAATAACGATATGAAAGTGTTCAGCCATCCCGCTATTGTGCGTCGGTAAGCGGCAGCACAGCAAGCAGCGCCGCACGGCTTTCTTCAGACAGCTCAACGCTCGCCGGGACGATCCAGTGGCGGCCGGTCAGGCTCGTGTATTTGACGGCGTCCTTCGCTGTCATCAATACGGGTAATTCATCCGCCGGGTGCAATACACGCTCCGGGGCCAGCGCATGATCAGCAATCGCATGACCTTCAACATTCAAACCATGCGCTCGCAAAGCTTCAAAGAAGCGCTGCGGATGGCCAATGCCTGCCAAGGCGTGCACGCTGGTTTGCGCGAACGCCTCGAGCGGCTCTTGCCCACCGGTCTGCGCATTCACGGCATGGGTATTCTGTAGCCGATAACCGATTCTGGAATCGCCCGCCGGCAATGATGCGTATACAACAAGATCGCAGTCCTGCAGTCGGCTGATCGGTTCACGCAATGGTCCACGCGGCAAGCAATGGCCGTTGCCATGTTCTACGCGGGCGTCTACTACCGCAATCTCGACATCGCGCGCCAGGTGATAGTGCTGCAAGCCATCATCGCTAATGATCACGTTGGCGCCCGCGGCGGCTGCAGCGCGCGCCGCGGCGACACGATGGCGACTGACAAAAACGATCGCACCGGTGTGTTGAAACAACATTAACGCCTCGTCACCACAGTCTGCTGCCGCGACGTGCTCAGTGACACGCAGCGGTTCACCGGAGTGATCGCCGCCGTAACCGCGACTGATAATGGCCGGTGTCAGCCCGCGCTCTTGTGCTGCATTGGTGAGCCATGCGACGAGTGGACTCTTACCACTGCCGCCTACCGAGATATTGCCAACGATAATCACCGGCACTGGTGCGGCTTGCTCGCGTTGAATAGACCAGCGAAAAGTCAGTCGACGCAGCGCAGCAACAGCGCGGAACAGCATTTCCAAAGGCCACAACACCCACCCCATCGGCGCGTTGTGATACCAGACGTTGTATAGCCAATTGCGCATCCGAAACGCGTTCGCCTAGGCGTCGACGACACCCTCTTCGCTGAACTGCATGCGGTGTAATGCCGCGTAGGCTCCGCCTGCGGCAAGTAGACTCGCATGATTCCCGGTTTCGACGATACGCCCCTCGTCCATGACGATAATGCGGTCCGCGGACTCGACGGTGGACAACCGATGCGCGATGACCAGTGTGGTCCTTGACTGCATAAGGACATCCAGCGCGCGCTGAATACGACGCTCCGATTCTGAGTCCAGTGCCGACGTGGCCTCATCCAGAATCAGCACCGGCGCATTCTTGAGCAACGCGCGGGCAATCGCTAACCGCTGGCGCTGACCACCGGACAACAACACGCCTCGATCGCCGACGACCGTTTCCAATCCGTTTGGCATCGTATCGACAAATTCCATAACGTAGGCCGCTTCAGCGGCCTCGCGAATATCGGCTTCCGATGTTTCTCCGAGCGCGCCATAGGCGAGATTATTGGCGATAGTGTCGTTGAAGAGCACGACATCCTGACTGACGAGGCTGATTTGGTCACGCAGGCTTTCCAATCGGTAGTCCTCGATCGGACGATCATCCAGCAGAATACGGCCGTCTTGCAGGTCGTAAAAGCGGGGTAACAAGCTGACCAGAGTCGACTTGCCGCTGCCCGAGCGGCCAACGATGGCTAATGTCTCGCCCGGCGCCACGGTCACGGAAACATCGCGCAATACCGGACGATCCTCTTGGCCATAAGCGAAGGACACCGCATCGAACTCGAGTTTGCCGTCGACCCGCTCGGCCACGAAAGCGCCGCGATCTACCTCGGCATCAGCATCGAGGATCTCAAAGACACTTTGCGCGGCAGCGATCCCACGTTGAATGGCGGCATTCACATTGGTTAGTCTGCGCAAGGGGCCGAGCAGCAACACCAGTGCCGACATAAACGCCACAAAGGTTCCGGGAC
>JBCAZB010000088.1:0-8611 GCA_038533315.1 Pseudomonadota bacterium
AGAAGCGCGTAAACGCGCTTCTGATTTGGCGGTACGTTCGGACTGTTTGGCTGTCTTTTCAGCGGTTGTGTTGTCGTCAGATGACTGTAGCGCGGTGTCGTCGGCTTCATCGCCCAGCCGTAGTGGTTGTGTCGACTCCAATGCCGACTGCGCCTGATCGGGCTGCTCGAGCGGCGCCGTAATATCGGCATTCGGCGTTGCATCGTCAGTCGACTCAGACACAGACATCGGTGTAGTCACTTCGCTATCACGCGACTGTCGTTGATCATCGGACAGCGGTTGCGTGCGTTCTAGCGGGTCATCTGCCACCGGCAAACGCTCAGTGAGACGATCGACCAATACACGGTGCAACACTTTGGGTAGTCGCCCCGCCTCGAAATGCATGTTGACGAGATGCAACGCATCGGTGGTATCAACACCTTCGTCAACAAGTTCGTCTGCCGCCTGTTCAAGATCCGCGAATGAGATCCGGCGCGCAAAGAAAGCGCCGAGCTGCTGGCTGAACAAAGTCATGCTGTCTTTTGGCATAGGTTTCGATCTATTGGCCGAGTGCGGTACTAGGGTAAGCGCAGAATTGACTGAGTTGAAGTACCTTGTCGTGATTTGCCGTGGGCGAGCCTCTACACCCTCTGACGTTTAACGATTTGACAGCCGGACGTAAATCGTATGCTCGACGGCTTGATCAGTCGTCTGCACGCCGAAGTGATAACGTTGGATCGCTAAAAACTATCCTGCCGGAAAGCGGTCATTCATCTCAGCCGAGTGACCATGACGCCTGATCTACAGCAGTAACCCGGCGTTGCGAATGGCGGTGGTCAGCGTGATCATCCCATCCAACGGCTCAGGACGGTGAATACCAAAACCCTGCGCGTAATCACTGCCGAGTGTTTGCACGAGTTTCAGGATCTCTTCGTCTTCGACAAACTCGGCAACAATCCGCATGTCGAGGGTATGGGCGATATCGATAATGGATTTAACGAAGATGCGATCGGTTGGGTCGGTCGTGATATCGCGCACAAACTGACCGTCGATTTTCAGACAATCGACATTAAGTCGCTTCAGATAACCAAATGACGACAAGCCGCTTCCGAAGTCGTCGAGGGCGAAACGACAGCCCATCTCCCGCAGCGCCTGAATAAGCTTGATCGCATCGTCGATCT
The DNA here is from genome assembly GCA_038533315.1 of Pseudomonadota bacterium. Taxonomy (GTDB): domain Bacteria; phylum Pseudomonadota; class Gammaproteobacteria; order Steroidobacterales; family Woeseiaceae; genus CALBPI01. The sequence goes on from JBCAZB010000088.1 coordinate 1,161, forward strand.
TGCGAATCACTGCCGTCTCGGTGATTTCGAAATTGATAGCGCCTCGCGGCAGATCCGCTTGTTCCACGGTCTGGATGAGACTCTTGGCCAGACTTGCATCCCCGACAGTGGCTCCAGACAAGTTTACCCAAAACTCCTGATTGGCGACTTCTGCGGGATCCTGTGCAGCCAGTACATCGATCACATTGCGTAACACCCATTGATCGAGCCGACCCTGCAAACCGTAGCGTTCTGCGGCTGGCAAAAACGCACCCGGCGGGATCAGGCGATTGGCAGTGCGGTCATACATACGCAATAAGACTTCGATCCGCTCTGGCTGATCAGAACCGCCGGACAGCGAAACAATCCGCTGACCGTACAAACGGAAGTTATTGTGATCGATGGCGTGATTCAGGCGCTGCACCCATCGCATCTCACCGCGATGTTCGTGCGCAGCGTCACCGTCTCCACCCACCATATGCACGCGATTGCGACCCGCTTCTTTGGCGGCATAGCAAGCAGCGTCAGCGAGCTGCTGCAGCTCATTCAGGTCCTGGACGACGGAATCGATAGGCACAACACCAATGCTGACACCGACTCGGAACAATTCCGTATCCCAAACGAATTCTAGCTCCTCAATACGTGAGCGAACACGCTCGGCACGCTGTAGAGCAACAGCCTCTGTGCACTCATTGATGATCAGCGCAAATTCATCACCACCTAGTCTCGCCACCGTATCGCCGTCGCGAACACACGATGAGATCAAACTGGCGACCTGCTGCAGCAGCGCATCACCCGCGGCATGACCACAAGTGTCATTGACGATTTTGAACTGATCCAGATCGAGGAACATCAGATAAGCGTCGGTTTGACCAGCAGGACGCTCCGCGATCAGTGCCAGTTGTTCCGAGAATGCGCGCCGATTGACTAGTCCAGTCAACTCATCGAAATTCGCCTGATACTCGAGCTGACGCGTCATTGCACGGCTATCGGTCACATCGTGCGCGAGTAACACGATGTATTTCAGTTGCCCGTTTTGATCCCTGACCGCTGACGGATGGAAGTCGATCCGACGCAGTTCTCCCGAATTAGCAATACAATCTACCTCCATATGCGGTCGCTCATTGTCTTCACGCGCAGCACCATCGACGACAAACCTATCGAAGAAACCTGTGAATTGTTCGCGAAATTCTGGCTCAACAATCTCGAGCAACGGCTCGCCATCAGAATCGCCAGACTGCGGCCAAAAAAGAGATCGCATGCGTGGGTTCGCATCGTAAACAATGCCATCGGTGTCGACGAGCGCCATACCAATAGGGGAGTTCTGGTAGGCCTGATGGAAGCGGGCCTCCACGTCGGCGCGCAACGCATCGGCGAGTTTGCGTTCGTGGATTTCGCTGCTCAGCTGTTGGTTAATCTGCTCGAGCTCGCGGCGACCCGCCTCGATTGAGCGTGTGCGCTCAGCGACTTCCGCGCGCAGCCGCTGATTGGTCTTGGCTATTGCTCGCAAACGCAGCTGAATGACTGACCAGGTGATGCCGGCTCCGCTGACAACAACCAACACAATAAACCATGCACTTCGCCAGAACGGTGTCGGTACACTGAACGTCCACGACACGGGAGCACTCCACTCGCCACCCGCTAGTCGGGCACGCAAATTGAACTGGTAGTCGCCTGGTTTCAGGCTGGAGTACCCAATCGACGTATTGGACGTTGGCGCACTCCAGTCTTCATCTTGGCCATGTAGCTTATAGCTGTACTCGATGCCGCTCGGACGAAGCGTCGATATCGCTGTGAATTCGATCCGCACCTTGCCATCTGTGGCAATCGCCGGCCCATCGGCCTCATCAAATGCAACGTCACCAATGAACTGATTCGTCAACATCGGCGTAGGCACCGCAACGCCGTCCATCGGCAGGCTCACGTCCATACGGGTAACGCCACCCGTCGTGCCAATCCACAACGTCTTGTCGCCATCGAAATAGTTGGCGTGCACCTTGGCTTCAATCTGCGTAAAGCCGTCGAGTGCCGTGTATTGCTCCAGTTGATCGAAGGCCGGATCAAAGCGATAAACGCCGCGACTGGTCGCGAGCACCAGTGTGTTATCCGGGAGCGGCTGTATCGAGTACACCGTTTGATCGGACAGAGCAGCGCCCGGCAAGACGCGGCGAAATTCATCGCTCTGCCAGTGAAACACCCCGCCGGAAATACTGGTGAACCAGAGTTCGGTTTCATCGCCCTGGCCTTGTGCCACAATCTGGGTGAAGAACTCCTGCCCAAGCGACTCTACGCTCATCACCTGTTCGGGTTCGGCGTTCGGATCATTGGTATCAAGACGATAGATGCCTTGATAATTCGCACCAAACCACAGCATGCCGTCGGCGGCCAAGTCCATGGCATAAATCGCAGCGCCATTGCCAAGCTGATATTCCCGCATGGCACCTGTCTCGGCATCTCGGCGCGTCAAGTTACCCAGGTAAGAGCCGACCCAAAGCGCCCCCTGTTGATCCAGCTCCAACGAGACGGTAAGCGTTGTTTCGTCCCCAATTTCAACGGCCAATCGAGGTCCGGACACATCAATGCCCAACAGGGCGCTCTGAACCTGACCTGCCCACAGTGTTTTAGCATCGTCGGAAAAAACGAGATCGCGTACCTCACGTCGATCAATACCAAGCGCATCACTCACATTGGTCAGCGCGCCGTCTGCATCAACGTGAAGCAATCCAATACTCGACCCAAACCAGTAGTCGTTTTCCACGCCCGGCAGGATAGAGAAAACTTCCGGACGCACGTTATCGACCTGTAAAGAATAGTGCGCGAACCGATCTCCAAGGTAACGCGCAAGACCGCCTCGGATTGGCACCCATAGGACACCATCGTCGTCATACAACGCTGGTGCTGACCCGCTAGTGGGCAATATTGGCGTTGCTTCCGGCGCATCGAAGGGCACCATGCCGACTTCCGTCAGAAACACCCAGTTGATCGTTCCATCGCGCATCGCAAATCCGGATACACTGCCTGGATACACACGGTCAGACCACTCCACGCCTTTGTCGGTAACTTTACCGATATGTCCGTTCCGGTCGCCCACAACTATCAAACCGGATTTGCCGCGTGTGAGCGCGGTAACGTTCTCATCCAGCAATTCAAAAGCGGGCGTTAAATGCGGTTGAAATCGGTACAGTCCCGCTGTGCTTTGTAGGTACATTTCACCGGGAGATTGAACTGCGATCACCAGCACATCCTCGGGGGCACCCGGGATGACGGTCAGGCCTGCATCAAGATCATTTAAGTCGAGCTTCCTTAGCCCCCCTGGCTGCACGCCGATGTACAGACTACTCCCCACCTCAACGATAGAGCGCACGACACCGCGCGATCCGTCGTTGGGTTCAAACGTCCGCGTGACCTTGCCGTGTTCAAGCAGTGTGAGCCCACCTGCTGCATCCCCGGCCCAGACTCGATTGCGACTATCGACGAGCAACCCTTGAATGAGATTCTGGCGTAGCCCATTCGCCGTGGTATAACTCTCGAAGCGTTGTCCGTCAAAGCGGTTCAAACCGCCAAACGTCGCAACCCACAGGAACCCATCCTGATCCTGGACGACGGACAGCACCGTTTTCTGATTGAGCCCGTCGGCCACTGAGTATAGGCGGATCGGTGAATCGGCCGGTGCCTGCAGGTCCGCGGCGGCCGTGGTCATGATCAGAAGACCGAGTAGTAAGATCCCAAAACGCATTCGCTGACGCCAAGCTGTCCTTAACGCCGTGGTTAGCGGCAGCCTGGCACTTCACTTGAGCGATCGCGGCAGTTTAGAAATACGGCGCCGAGGCACCGATCGCCAACTTCTCAGTCAACAGTCCGTGGTATCGCCTCAGGCTGCCCGCAGTGCCTCCAAACGCTCTGATAACACCGCTTCGAGCTTGATTTGGTCAGTGACAAAGCCGCGGATGCCCTCCGCGAGTTTTTCGGTAGCCATCGCATCCTGATTCAGCTGAAAACGAAATGCGGCTTCGCTGTCGACGTTTGGGGCGGATTCGGGGGGTGAATCGCCCGGCGACAGTTGCCGTGGCAGCGAACCGCTATCGGCGGCAAGCTCCTGTAACAGACCCGGACTTATCGTCAAGCGGTCGCAGCCGGCCAACGCCTCGATTTCTCCAGCGTTGCGAAAACTCGCGCCCATGACCACGGTTTCGTAGCCGCGTTGCTTGAACAACCGATAGATATTGCGAACCGACTGCACACCTGGATCATTGTCGGCAGTAAAGCTACGATCCGGATCCTGCTTACGATGCCAATCGAGAATACGGCCAACGAACGGCGAGATCAGAAATGCGCCAGCCTCGGCGGCTGCAACGGCCTGGACATCGCTAAACAGCAAGGTCAGATTGCATTGAATGCCATCCGCTTCGAGTTGCCGCGCGGCCTCTATGCCCTCCCAAGTGGTCGCAAGCTTAATCAGCAAGCGCTCCGGCGCGCGACCTAACTCGCTGTATTGGGCAACAATACGACGTGCGCTGGCGACACTCGCCGCCGTATCAAATGACAGCCTGGCGTCGACCTCTGTCGATATGCGTCCTGGAATGATATCGAGTATCTCGTGACCCACGGCGACTGCGAAACGCTCACTTGTCCTGCGCATGGCGTCATCTCCCGAGGTCGGTTGCAACAGCGACCACTCACAGACTTCGTCTAGCAGGTCACTGTAACGGTCGAGTGCCGCTGCTTTGAGCAGCAGCGATGGATTGGTTGTGGCATCCATCGGTTTGTGTTCGGCGATGGCATCAATATCGCCGGAATCTGCAACGACGTCAGTCATCGTTTTCAATTGCTCGAGTTTATTCACAGTCCAGGCTCCTGAGCCGTTCGCTCTTGTCGTGCTACTAGTATACGCCGTCGCCGCATAACAGAGCCACGTACCGTCGAATTATGATTATGTCTTATAAGTCGCCAAATTTTCGTGATACCGGTTACAGCGCTATGAGCGACAGGTCTCTAACATTCACGTTGGGATGGGAATGCGAGCACGAGTGTGTTGCATCAGTCGAAGTCAACGCTGCTACGCCTGCGCGCCTTTGCGCTTATGGTCACCGTATTGAGTGCCGGTTGCACCAGCAATCAATGGCGGATGGCTGGACTCGGCGTTGGGTCTGTCGTTAGCCGCTCGGTACTCGGTATACCTGTCCCACTCGCCGTCGATGATTTTGTGGGTGACCAACGCGCCTACAACGCACAACAGCAGCGTGAGCGTTCTGCAGAACTCAGCGAGGAGCTCCAGTCTTTTCAAGCAGGTGAGGAAGCGCTGGCCGAGGACACATCTGAGCTGCCTATCGTGGTGACGTCCGAGCTCTTGCTAAACCAGCCAGTACTATTTGCACGCTAGCGCTGGCAGCACGGGTCACTATGGGACGCGCATTCGGAAACGAATGACAAAAAATGTGCTGCCCACGCCTCCCGATGCTTGCATCGTGCCACTCGGCGCAATGCGCAGAAACCCGACCCCGGGATCGGCACCGTTGGCGTCTGCGGTCGGCACATAGTCAAAATTGACACCATCGACCGAGAACGCGACGTCGTCGCTAAGATCAGCCAACCCGACGAAATTCAGTGACAAACCGGTCGCACTCGTTCCCGCCCCGTCTTCAAATGCGACAGGCCCCGCGCCGGCAACGAGATCATCTACGATCAACTGCAGGTTCGTTGGCAATGGATCAGTGATCAGCAGTGTATCGGTATCAACAGGGCCACTGCCGTCGTTCTCGACGCGTATCTCATACTCGACGATAGCGCCCGGAATCGAGTATGGGTCCACCGTGCCATTCACGGGATCAGAGATGCTTCGCACCGTCTTGATAACAGTTAGCTCCGGATTGGATCGAAGTTCCTGTGCACCGAGGTTCAACACCGGTTCTGGCTCAATATAGCGACGCACGATGATATTGCGCAGGCGCGCCTGGTCCTGAGCGGTCATCACGGCGACAAAGCCGCGACCGGTTATGTTTTCGTTATCATCACCACTGGCTAACAAATTGCCAGAGTTCGGGAAACCCAGTGCATCCCAGGCAAGGCTATTATCTTCGTCCCAAAAACGCAGTGATGTTGGTCCACCGCCGAACGCTGCTAGCGCTTGTCGCCGCCACACGTTCGGCACGATGTCGCCGGGATTTACTGGCGGCCCAACGGCAATCTGGTTGCGCTGACGACGCATGATTGCACCGTCGTGCGTGTACCCATTGGCATTGTTACACCCCGATTGGGGAAACTCGCCACGATTGGTGGTGTAGTAGTGATTTGATGTCTCGCTGCCACCGGTCCCCGACTGGATGATCCCACGCACCAAAACACCGGTTGTCATGTTGATCGGAAAACAGTCGGTGTGGAAAAACTCCGCTTCGATAAAGACGTCTCGTTCATCCACCGCGAGCCGATAGCCGCTCGTGAAGTTGTCACCATTGCGGTAGGTATAGTAGCCAGCAGGATTAAACGCGAGCGTGTTATCCCATCCGTTACCGTGGAAGTTATCGACACGGCCGCGGATATAGCTGCCGCTGCGATCGACGCTGGCGTCATCGAACCACAAATACACATTGGTCGGCGTTAGTGGATTCGGTGTCGGTGCACCTGCGTTGCCATAGTAGATATAAAAATCATCGTCGATCGCCGAGCCGGCCAGTGCCGTCGGAGAGCGAAAGCGGATATCGGTCTGTGAGCCGTTGCAGCCCAGCACATGCCGGTCCAATTCTTGCCAGACTGCACCGTCGTAATAAGCGACGCGTAAGTCATTACAATCCGCACGCATTTGCCCCGCGCTGATCAGCGCTTGCGTGTTGAGCGCAGTCGTTCTTAGCGTGTAGCCATCATAACCACGATCCGGTGTATTCGCACCGGTGGCCACAGCAACATTTTGGCGATACAGGTAGTTGTCGTCCCACCAGCTGCTCGTCACCGCAAATGCGTTGTGACCGAATACGGCAAGAACGATAAGTAACACTCTCCCAAGCATCTGGCAACGGTAAGCAACCCGCCGTCAAAAAGCAAAACCGCTACACCGGAATTACTGTAACTGTGTGACGTTGTCGCAAGCGCTAAACCGAAGACTCGGTGTCTGAAAATCGATGCCAAGCGTCCCGAGGCGACGGAGCGCACTAAGACCAATAATGGCACGATCAGCGCCTGGCAGAACGACCACCTCGACGTTACGCAACGTGCACACTTGGCCGAGATGCAAAGCGCTAAGAAGATGAACCGGAGCAACGACCGACTTGCCGTCCGCGGTGGCTCCGCGGACATGCTGGACCGGTTGTTCGCTGACAGCCTCGCCAATCTGTGAGGCCATTCGCTCAGACAGCACAACAAAGCTCGACCCGGTATCGAGCAGCAGAGCGACGGTCACAGGTTGATTGCCGATCCCAGCATCCAGCGTCAGCGCACCACTCGTCTGACGCTGTAGCGGTATCGACGGGTATCGCCAAGAG
>JBCAZB010000089.1:0-8533 GCA_038533315.1 Pseudomonadota bacterium
GACGGCACGCGATAACTGGCAAGACAAGGTCGATGGTCTGACGGCGGGCGCCGATGACTACGTGGCCAAGCCGTTTCATTTTCCGGAGGTGTCTGCACGTATCAACGCCTTGTTGCGCCGATCGGGTGGCTGGGCCTCATCGGAGCTCGACTGTGGTCCGATCAAGCTCGATACCGCCAAGCAGTTATTAACCGTGAATGACGAGGCCGTTGAGCTGACCAGCTTCGAATACTCGCTGCTGGAACACCTGATGCTGCGTGCGGGCGAGGTCATCTCAAAAACCGAGCTAACTGAGCGACTATACGACCAGGACTACGAGCGCGACAGCAACGTGATCGAAGTGTTTGTCGGGCGTTTGCGTAAGAAACTCGATCCGGACAATTCCTTGAAGCCGATTGAGACACTGCGCGGGCGCGGCTATCGGTTTGCGTTACAACGTGCCAGCGGATAGCGCGTTACGATGAACTCGTTACGCTTGCGCTTGCTGGCGCTAACGAGCCTCTTATTGACGATCAGTTTCGCGGTGCTCGGGGCCGCGATCGACCGCAGTTTTTCAGCGGCGCTCGAGGCGGCACATCGCGAAGTGCTCGAAAGTCAGGCGATTGCGCTGTTAGCTGCGGCGCAGCCGGAAGACGGCGAATTGACTCTGCCATTCGATATGCCGGAGCCGAAGCTAAACGCCACCGACTCAGGGTTGTACGCGAAGATCCGTCGAGAGGACGGCAGCGTACTATGGCGATCTGGCTCGTCGATCGGTATCGATTTGCTCCCGATCCTTGAGTTGCCACCCGTCGGTGGACGCATTATGGCCCGCCAGACTGCAGCGACTGGAGAGGAGCTCGATGTCCTAAACCTCGGTGTGGTTTGGGAGTTCGATGATGGAAGCGAGCGCTACTATGCCTTCAGTGTGGCTGAGAGCCGGCGCGCGCTCGAGCAGCAGATGGCGAGTTTCCGCGGACAGTTGTACCTCGCCTTCATGGTCGTCGCCGTATTTCTGCTGATTGCGGTCGCACTTTTGCTATCTTGGTTATTGCGTCCGCTGGGTCAGATCGAGGACGAAATCGAAGCCGTTGAAAGCGGCGATCGCCAACAACTTTCCGAGAACTACCCGAGCGAATTGACCGGCGTTGCACGAAACCTCAATGCCTTGCTGGTCAGCGAGCAAAAGCGCGTCACGCGTTACCAACAGACGCTCGCGAATCTGGCGCACAGTCTAAAGACGCCGCTGGCGGCCGCGAAGAACCTGCTGTCGAGCGAACCTAGCCCCGCCGTCGAGAAAGAACTGGGTCGCATGGAAGATATCGTGCGCTACCAGCTCGCACGCCCCGCCGCGGCAAGCGGCAGGCTCGTGGGCCGTGGCAAGATTCGCGTCGAGCCGGAAATTATCGAGTTGCTCGACGGGCTCGATAAAGTCTATCGCAGCAAACAGGTCAGTGCCGAGTGCGCGATCGAACCTGGACTCGATTTCGCCGGTGATCGCGGCGACCTGATCGAGATGGTCGGCAACCTATTGGACAATGCGTACAAATGGTGTAACCGACAGGTCGTGATATCTGCGCGTCAGCGGCCGTCGGCAGTGGATACCACGCAGCCGGCTATCGAGTTCGTTGTCGAAGACGATGGGCCGGGGATTCCGGCGGATGCCGCAGCAGAGGCACTGACACGCGGCAAGCGCTTGGACGAGTCGACGCCGGGCAGTGGCATCGGCTTGTCGGTCGTGTCCGAGCTCGCGGCACTGTATGGCGGGTCCGTTGCGATCAGTGCCAGCGATTCGCTTGGCGGTGCCTCTATCAAACTCGAGCTGCGCGCAGGTTAGACCTTGTGCATTCATCGCTGGCTAGTGCGTTGGCGGGTCTGCAATAATACTCAGCTCGCATGACCGAATCTCAATCACAACCTGGTCCGGAGCAGTTAATGCTGCCGGAGGCGCGGCTATTGTCGCATGGTCGCAGTATCGACCCGAAACGCTTACAGACTTCTGCCAAACAACTAACGGCGCGCTCTGTTTGGCAGCCAGATCTCACTCCTGAGGCGGATTTGCCAATGGAGTCGCGGCGCGATGAGATCATCGCAGCTTTGCAGGCGCATGCCGTGTTGATCGTGGCGGGCGAAACCGGATCGGGCAAGACGACGCAGTTGCCTCGTTATGCGCTGGCGGCCGGCTTCGGCAGGCGCGGGCTAATCGGTCACACGCAACCACGTCGCATTGCTGCAAGATCGGTCGCCGAGCGTATTGCGAGCTTGTGCGGTACGTCGTTGGGCGAGGGCGTCGGCTACGCGGTACGGTTCGACGATAAGACGGGTCCCAACAGCCTGGTACGCGTGATGACCGATGGTGTCTTACTGGCGGAATTGGCTAAAGACCCACTGCTGTTGCGCTACGAAGTCATCATTATTGACGAGGCACACGAGCGTAGTCTCAATATCGATTTTCTGCTGGGTATTCTGAAATCCTTGTTGCCGAAGCGCCCCGACCTGAAAGTCATCATTACGTCAGCAACGATCGATCACCAGCGTTTCTCGGCACACTTCGACGACGCGCCGATTATTGAAGTGTCCGGTCGCGGTTTTCCGGTCGAGGTGCGTTATGACGACGAACCAACGTCTGACGATTCCATGGCCTTAGCGAAGTCGGTTGCGCGAGGTGTGCAATCAATCGCCAACCTACAATTACCTAAGGCGGCCGAAGACATTCTTGTGTTTTTGCCCGGTGAACGCGAAATACGCGATGCCGAGCGCGTTTTGGCGAAGCAACATCCGGCCTTTGACATCGTACCGTTGTTTGGTCGTCTGTCGGATCAGCAACAAGGGGTCGTGTTTCGCCCGACAAAGCAGCGGCGCATTGTGCTCGCCACCAACGTCGCGGAAACTTCACTGACGGTGCCGCGTATCGGCGCCGTCATCGATAGCGGCCTCGCACGAATCAGCCGCTATTCATCACGCAGCCGCGTGCAACGTCTACAACTTGAGCCTGTCTCACAGGCAAGTGCCAATCAAAGGGCTGGGCGCTGCGGTCGAATAGGTCCCGGGGTCTGCTTGCGTCTCTACGACGAAGCGGACTTCGAAGCACGACCTGCCTATACCGACCCTGAGATCCGGCGCACTAATCTCGCCAGTGTTGTATTGCAAATGGCGACACTGCGGCTCGGAGAGGTTGAGCAGTTTCCCTTTCTCGATGCGCCCGATGCCGGACAGGTGGATGATGCGCGTCGATTATTGTTCGAATTGCAGGCGCTGGATGAACGCGGGCGTGTGACACGGCGTGGCCGTGATATCGCACGTCTACCGCTGGATCCGCGCTTGGCACGTATGCTGTTGGGTGTCGGTGAAACTGTTAGCGCGGCCTGGCTGGTGATTCTGGTGGCAGGCCTCGCCGTTCAGGATCCCAGGCAACGTCCGCTGGAGCATGCTCGCGCTGCAGACGCGGCACATGCCAAGTTCACCGATGCGCAGTCAGATTTCCTGAGCTACGTATTGTTGTGGCAATGGCTGGCCAAGCAGCAACAGACGATGAGACGCAGCGCCTTTGATCGACAGTGTGAAGGCCAATTTCTATCGCCACGCAGAATTCGTGAGTGGCGCGAAGTGGCGACGCAAATCGCGCGGCAACTCGGTGTGAACCTGCGCATGAGTGGCGTCGAGTCAGTGCCTGATGACAGCGCTCGCGAGTGGTTGCACCAGCGGGTGTTGAGCGGGTTACTGTCTCACGTTGGTGCCTATCGTGATGAGGGAGAATACGCCGGCGCTTACAGCAAGCATTTTGTCCTGCATCCATCGTCGACCCTGGCTGACAAAAAGTCTCGATGGGTAATGGCGCTTGAGATTGTTCAGACACGAAAACGCTACGCCCGCATCAACGCCACCATCGATGTTGGTTGGCTCGCTCGGTTAGCCTCGCATTTGCTGCAATACGACTATGACCCACCGTATTGGAATGCGCGTCGTGGTCGCGTGGAGGCGAAGCGGACTAGCCTATTGTTCGGTCTGGTGGTGCGCGCCAACGAGCGCGTCAGCTATGCAGAGATTGACGCCGTAGCCGCACGGGACGTTTTTTTGCGCGATGCGTTAGCTGGCGACCGGCTCAGACTCAGCGCGCCGTTCGTTGCGCACAACAAGACCGTTCGAGAAGAGGTCGCGCTGCTGGCGGGCAAGCTACGTCGTCCGGTTGAGGTGCGACAGTCCGCGCTGGCGGATTGGTTCGGCGAGCGGTTGCCAGAGACGGTGATTGACACCAAGCGTTTGAAGCGCTGGCTGTCGAAGGACAGCAACGCGCGTAATGCAATGTTGCAGCTGAGCGTCTCGGATCTGATCAGCGAGGCTGATGCGGGTGCGACGTCAGATTTGCCGACCACGTACCAAGTCGGCGGCAATCGATTGAAGATTCGCTATGCATTCGCACCTCAGGACGCCCGGGATGGCGCGAGCTTGCAGGTACCCCAGGCGTTGCTCCGTTCGCTACGGCATGCACAGGTGGACGCCAGCGTTCCGGCCTATTTGCAGCAGCGTGTTCAGGCGCGGTTGCGTCGTTTGCCTAAGGCGGTGCGCAAACAGTTTCAACCGCTGGCGCAGACGGCTGAACGTCTCAGTGCGCGTCTCATTGCGGAGCAAGAGCGTGGGCCGCTGGACGAACGGTTGGCGCGTCTCGTGAAGCGCGAGTTCAATATCGATGCGCCGTTGACGGAGTGGGCGGCGCTCATCGAACCGGAGCACCTGAAACCGCGCATTGTTGTGTTGGATAGCGATGGCAAGGTCGTGTCTGCGGATCGAGATCTCGCGGTGTTGCAGCAGACATTGAACGAAGCGCCATCAACGGCAGCACCTGCGTCGGACGGACAGTCTTATCCGACTGGGCGCGAATGGATATTCGGCAAGTTACCCACCATAGTTGAGCAACAGGTAGAGGGTGTCGCGTTACAACAGTTCGTGGCGTTACAGCGAACCGGCAATGCGGTGACGGTAAGTGAATTTCTGGACCAAACAGCCGCGCATCGGTCACACGCACGTGGTTTGCTGCAATTACTCAGTTTCCGATTTGCGCAGCAGATGAAGGCACTTAGGAAATCGCTTCTCGCCGAGCGGGAGATTGCGTTGCTATGGACCGCTTACGATGACAAAGCCGGGCAGGTTTTGGTCGACGACTACGCGCATGCGACGTTGCAGGCGGCGTTTGATGTCGACAGCTGGGCGGTACGTGATCGCGAGGCGTTTCAGCGCCTGGTCGATGCGGGCGCCGCTCGTCTGATGCCTTGCGGCTATGAGATTCGGCAAGCGTTGCTTGCGGCATTGCAAGCGGCGGCTAGCGTTCGTCAGGCGCTGGAATCCGCACCGCCCCACATGGTCGAGGCACATGATGATGTGGTCGCGCAGGTCGCGGCACTCGTGTATCCCGGATTTCTTTCGGCCACCCCGTTTGACCGATTATCGGATTTACCAAGATTCTTGCAGGCGGCCTCTCTTCGGCTGGAACGGTTTGCTTCCAACCCTGCGCGGGATCATAGCAATATGGCGATCGTGCGCAGCCTGGAAAGTCGCGTGGCTGGTCTCCGTGATGTCAGCGTAGGGCCGGCGCAGTCCGCTGCGCTCTCCGAGTTTCGCTGGCGGATCGAAGAGCTCAGGGTGTCATTGTTCGCTCAGTCGTTGGGCACACGCGAAAAGGTCTCTGCCAAGCGCCTCGAGAAGCAGTGGGACTCCATCATTAAAATGCGCGGTTGAGGCACGGTCGACGCCGGCTATGCGATAATGTCCTACGAATTTCAGGAGACGTCGTTGCAGCCCATTACGTTTATCAGCACCGGAGGGACCATCGACAAGGTTTACTTCGATGCCGCGTCGGAGTTTGAGGTCGGTGAGTCCGTCGTACAGCATATTTTGCGTGAGGCGCTCGTCGGTTTTGAATGGCAGCAACTTGAGTTGATGCGCAAGGACAGCCTCGAAATCACAGAGGCAGATCGCGAGCAGATTGCCGATACGATTCGCCAGCACCCGGGTACCCGCTTTATCGTGACCCACGGCACTGACACCATGGCAGACACGGCGGAGCGCTTACGTGTCATCGAAGGCAAGACCATTGTCTTGACCGGTGCACTGACACCAGCGCGATTCAGAACGACTGACGCGGTGTTTAATGTTGGCCTTGCGGTCGCAGCAGTTCAGGTTGCCACCGCTGGCGTCTACATCGCCATGAGCGGGCAAATTTTCAAGGCGGGCGATGTCCGCAAGAATCGCGACGAGCGTCGCTTCGAGCGAATTACCGACGCGGGTTCAGGAAATAAGACTGAAACATGACTGATAGAGATGTGTGGAACCGTCGATCAGTGATACGGTACTGGCTGACGATTTAAGTGGGTCGCTACAGTTCATATGACGATCTACTTTGAAACTCCGGAATGTGATTTCTAGACTTTAAATAGAGGAGAGTTGACTGTGTCGAATCGAACTTTCGAACCAATGACCAAAGCAGAAGTGATTACAGCCCAGCGCGAATGGGCGAGATGCGTGACAGAGCAGTCTCTTGATGAGTTGCTGAGTCTTTACGATTTTGGCACACCCGATGAACCGCTTCTGTTCAAACCAACCCTTGCCGACGTGATCCGTCTGGACGAGGCGGGTGCGCGAGCATACTTCGTCGGCGGCGATGCAAATTATCCTCACGATAAGGGATTTCTGAAGAACGGGTGGGTTCGCGTTGATTTTCAGAGCGCAACGGGTCCCATTTTGAAAGCTGGCGGACTGGGCTACAAAGACATGGGCCACTACACGTTCGTCAATGGCGCAGGTGATGCGACCCGCGCCGACTATACGTTTGCCTATCACAAACTGGATGGTCGGGTATTGATCTCGCTGCATCACTCGTCATTGACTTGGTTGCCACCGACTGGCGAATGACGCGCACTGAGTCGCATCAAAGGCGGGCGCGACAATGTCGCGCCTGTTTTCGTTCCGGCTTGTCTAAACTCATTCCGCTGCCGCTAACGGGTCTACTGACTTAGATTGTCATGGTGTGGTGTGAGGAGCTGGCGCATCGGCTAGACTTGCACCCTTCACATCGGCAAAGGTCTTCAACGTAGAGCGTAGTAAGTTCTCGTCGATACCTCGCGTAATGAAAACGATTCGTGAGCGTCGATCGTCACTTGGCCAGGCATCCAGAATCAGCGGTGGATGGAAAATATGCTGGACGCCGTGGAAAACCATGGGCTTGTCTGATTCCGCGATATTGACGATACCCTTTACGCGCAATAGGTCTGCGCCACGGAATACAAGCAGTGCACTGAGCCAAGCGTCAAATGCAGCGCCAGGTATTGGCTCGTCGATCGTCAAACAAACTGCTTTAATGAGTTCGTCATGCCGGTTGACATCATGGTGATGCGCATGATCGTGATGGTCGTGATGGTGGATATGATCGTGCGAATGTGCCGGAGGATAAGCCTCGGTTTTCAGCCATGCTGCAACATCCAGGCTTTTAGTCGCTGGGTCATAGATGGCGGATTCAAAGAGCGCGGTCGGATCGATGTCATCGGTACCGACCGTGATTTGAACGGCGCGAGGGTTTAGCTCGAGCAGTCGTGCCTGCAAGTCGCTCACTGTCCGGCTATCGGTAAGGTCTGTTTTTGTGATGATCAGGCGATCTGCAACCGCGGCTTGTTTCACCGATTCAAACTGCATATCGAGCGTATCACCGCCGTTGACCGCATCTACGGTGGTGATAATACTGTTTAGCTGATATCGCTCGCTGATGGCCTCGTCGGTCATCAACGTGTGCATGATCGGCGCCGGATCTGCGAGACCAGTAGTCTCAATGAGTACTCGGTCAAACCAGAGTTTACCGCCACGTGCAAATCGGCCGGGTGCATCGCGTAGCGTCTTCGCCAGGTCACCGCGGATGGTGCAGCACAAACAGCCACTGGCCATTTCAACAACGACATCGTCTTGGCTCCTGACCATCAGATCATGATCGAGACCGATTTCGCCAAACTCATTAATAAGCACCAGTGTTTTGCTAAAGTCTGGCTGTTGCACCAGTTGATTGAGGATTGTGGTTTTGCCGCTACCCAGAAAGCCCGTCAAGACAGAAACTGGGATTCGCTGCGCCGGATTTTTTGCCACTAGGATATCTCCAATCCGTCGTTTCTAGCCTCTCATACTCCCAAGAATGCCTATTACCGATCAAGCCCGATGTCCAGAAGCCGAAACTGACACTGCTCATTGCTAGCCCGGGCGAATCGATTACTGCGGTTTCTCGTGCAGGAGGATGCTGGTCTTGGTTTTCATCCCAGCCCTTGGCATACCATCGGCTTTGTCGAGATTCTTCAGTGCACTGTTATCGAATAAGAAAAGGCAGGCATCAGCCGGCCTTTGTGTTGAGCGAGTCGATCCTGGTGATCAAAGATCGAAATTGATGCCTTGCGCCAGTGGTAAGTCTTTACCCCAGTTGATCGTGTTGGTCTGGCGACGCATATAGGATTTCCAGACGTCCGACCCGCTTTCTCGACCACCACCCGTTTCCTTTTCTCCACCGAATGCGCCACCAATCTCG
>JBCAZB010000090.1:0-8490 GCA_038533315.1 Pseudomonadota bacterium
TTTCGAACCAAACCGACGATCACCCTCAACCATCGTGATTTCGTAGGACTCCAGATGTGTGAGACTCGACTGATCCGCTGCGCTCAAGACACCGATGTTACGCAATACCGTAGAGATCTCCTCGCCGTTCACGTTCAGTTTGATCGCCTCGTTGTTTGGCAGCATGTCATCAAAGTTGAAGCGGAACGTAATGTCTTCTTCGCTATCGCCATTGTTGTCGACATGAATCTCGTAGATCGCCTGGCTATCGAGTGGGAAGTAGTTTGGACCGCCGTACGCCGATTGCACGGGTACGTAATTCGCAATCATCGTCACATAGTCTTCGCGGCCCGGCTCATAGCTGCGGAACAGGTAGAAGTCGGTGGCGTCGGTTTGGGGGTATTTTGTTGCGAATGGCGCTTCGCGATGGCTCGATGCATCAGCGCTTCCGACGCCGACAACCGACAACGCGAGGCCCAGCGCTATTAGTTTTGCTTTCATGGTTTTTCCTTTGTAAGTGGCAAGTGTTCGCCCTTTTTACGCATGAAAAACACGGGTAGATGCAAGGTTTTTGGTTCTTTTGGGCTTCTCTGCAAAATGCACATCCAAGCCACGGTGTGCTGCGTAATGCTGTGGCCTTGTGTGCTACCGAATGAGTATCAGCGCAGATAAAAAAGGCGTGGACAGTAATGACTGTCCACGCCAGGTTTGACACTGATGGAGTGTGCTGGCTGTTGCGCGCTTAAGCGGTATCGTATTGTTCGCCACCGATACCTGTTTGCAGAAACAACAGTGCACCGTGCTCACTGGATGCGTCCGCGTGCTGACTACCCTGAAATGCAAAATGACAATCGCCACCGAACAGTTCGAGGTCACCAAAATTTACTGCGCCTTCGATCACATAACAAAGCTCTGTCGTATTGTGGTTGTGAGCCGGAATATTCGCACCTGGCAACATACGCAGTAGAAACGACTCTACGTTGCGTTGATTATCCACGTGTAACACTTTCTTTGTGACGTTCGGCATGATCTCGATCCAGTCGCCGTCCTCGTCACGGATCGTCAAAAATGGAAGCTTGCCTGGATTCGGCGTCGCAATACGATCCATGATGCGATCTCGTAGCCGATCGACACGTTCCCGATCAGCGGGCTCGGCCTTGATGCTCCCGGCGATCAGTCCACTGACTTCATCGTCGAGCACTTGGTCGCTCTCGTTGTTCAGATTCGTTTTACTCATCGTTCTTCTCCGATCTCCAAACTGGAATCGCGGAGTAACTCCTTTAGTTTTGCCAATGTCCGTCGGATTTTCGACTTGATAGTGCCTAGCGGCTGACCGGTAATAGCAGCCAACTCTTGATGTGTATAGCCTCTAAAAAATGCCAGTGCCAATAGCTGGCGGTCATCAACGGCAATCCTTGACAGCGCGTTGTGCACTAGAGAATTGTCATCGACGGCGATCAGGAGATCGTCCGGAGGTTGCGCCCGTTCGCTATTCGCCTCGTTGTTCTCATACGTCACCGCATACCGTACGGCAACGGAACGTCGCCTCAATGCATCCAGCGCTCGGTTGCGACACATGGTTAGAATCCACGCGATGGCGGCACCACGTGTCGGATCAAAGCGATTCGCTTGCTGCCACACCTGAAAGTAGACATCGCTAACGACATCTTCAGCGACGTCGCTATCTCCTACAATTCTCGTGACGAGATGGAGCGCACGATCCACTGTCGCCATGTAGACGTTATCAAACGCTATCCTATCCGCGCGTGCTACCGCACAGAGTTGCTGCGCCAACCAGTCTGTCGACTCCAGTCTAGTATCTGGTACCGCCGCATTGCCGATATCGGCTGAGACGGCATTCGTTGCAACCGCTTGACTGCTCATTGAACTCCCCGGTTTACGTGTCACAAAGACTCCAGATGGCCGACCAGTCTTGCCTTACGACAACCGCTCGAATGTACAAATTCGGCCACTCATGATCAAGTAACGCGCGACGACAACCCTTGGATGCATCGAATCCCTACTTTTTTGCATCCATCGTTTGGCTTCAGCCGTAACTACTGCGAGCGGAAGGCCTCGGCCCTCGGCATCGCATGACGGATTGAGGAGCCAACGAAGATGTACGACAGTAGAATTCAGCACACGCCCAGTCGCGGCGCTGCTCGACCCTGGATGCAAACTTGGCTGACATCGGCAGTGATATCCGTTCTAACGGTTATGCCATCCGGTCATGCGAACGCGCAGGATGAAAGGACCGCAGATACGACGACAAACGATGTCGCTGAGATCGTTGTTTACGGGCGAGCGCAATCGCAGATTGGCAACGCGGATGCAGCGTCACAGGGTTTCATTGGCCAAGACGATATTCGGCTGCCGCCTCGTCTCCGTGTTGGCGATCTCGTGGAGGTCGTGCCAGGCATGGTTGCCACGCAACACTCAGGTACCGGCAAGGCGAACCAATATTTTGCCCGTGGCTTCAACCTGGACCACGGGACTGATTTTTCCGTCACCGTGGATGGTGTGCCAATCAACATGCCAAGCCATGGCCATGGTCAGGGCTATCTGGATCTCAACTTCTTGATACCAGAAACCGTGCGAGCGACCCGATACCGTCGTGGTCCATACGCCGCCGAGGTGGGAGACTTTTCGTCCGCAGCAAGCGTCGCATTTAGTCTCGTCGACCGATTCGAGCAATCGACTTTCTCAACATCATGGGGCTCGTTTGGTGAGCAACGACTGTTGGCGGCTGGCTCGGCGGAACTGACGAACAGCGAACTTACCGGCGCTGTTGAAGGGTCGCGCTATGACGGTCCCTGGGTACAACCTGAGGGTCTATCGCAGCATAAGGCCTATGTTGCGTATTCAATGCCACTGGCAAACGCCGACGTGCGATTCACTTGGCAAGGGTACGATAGCGCGTGGAACGCGACAGATCAGATTCCGACACGTGCCGTAGCGGCTGGCTTGATTTCACGCTTTGGCAATCTCGATGACGATCTCGGTGGTAGTACGACACGCCACGCATTCTCCGTAGACTCGCGCTCTGAAAACTGGACGGTCAATGCCTACGCGATCGACTATAGGTTTCAGTTGTTCTCGAACTTCACGTATTTCCTCGACAACCCGTTCGGCGATGAGTTCGAGCAATCCGACAAGCGGCGTGTATATGGTCTCGATATCCGCAGCGCTGACGACGCACGCAGTGAGCGATGGCATATCAACTGGGGTGCGAACTTACGCATCGATGACGTTAAGGAAGTCGGCCTGTATGAGACGATGGATCGCATACGTACGAATACAGTTCGCCAGGACGCCTTACGACAGCGCTCACTCGGCGCATGGGCGGAGGCTGACGGTCAACTCACCGCGCGCCTGCGAGCAGTATTTGGCGGTCGTATAGACGCCTTTGACTGGGACGTTAACGCACGGTTAATCGACAACAGTGGCACAGGCGCTGACTTACAGTTTAGTCCGAAGGCGAGTTTGATCTGGGAGCCATCAGATCGCGTCGCATTGTACCTCAACTACGGCCGTGGCTTTCACTCCAATGATGTGCGCGGTGCGACGATGAGCACAGATCCACGCACGCGTGAACCCCTCAGCGCCGTTCCCGTGCTGGTAGCATCGGATGGCATAGAAGCTGGTGTGCGCTATGAATCTCAATCTGGATTCAACGCCACATTAACCCTCTTTCGACTCGACCTTGATGGGGAGTTGGTCTACGTCGGTGATGCGGGAACCACAGAGCCAGGCAATCCGACGCAACGCATAGGCTACGAGGCCGAGATGTTTTGGCAGGCCACCGATGCGCTCGCGATCAACGCGGCTTTTGCGACCACCGATGCAACACTACTCGACAGTGACCCAGGGCTCGATCGGATCCCTGGAGCCGTTGCATCGACAGCCACGATTGGCCTTAACTCGGTCTGGGCGAATGGTTGGTCGGCTAGTGCTCGTCTTCGCTGGCTGGAAGGTGCACCTCTAGTAGAGGATGGCTCGGTAACCGGTGCTGACTCGACACTACTCAACATCGGAGTGGCGTATCGGCGCGGTGCTGCCGAGATTCGGTTAGATGTACTGAATGCATTGGACTCGCGAGATGCTGATGTCGCTTACTACTTTGAGTCTCGACTACCGGGCGAAGACAACGCAGTAGAGGACATCCACTTCCACCCGCTTGTACCCCGCGCGTTGCGCGCAACGCTGACATGGCGTTGGTAGCATTAATGTAAGTGAGCACACCATTAATGATGAGCGCACTTCCACCGGATGTCGACGGTGAGTAATCGCTAGTCGCCGCCTGTCGAACCCGCTGGCTGCCCCGGGCTCAAATGCACATAGCCTTTACCGTAGTCGACTGTCACGATGAAGTGCTTAAGAATGTCGTAACCAAGCAGCCCATCCGACGCATTACGCTCGCGCAATCGCGAGCCGCTGGACCTGCTGCGATCGAACATGGCCATATCTTCGTTCTCGGCAGGGATCGACACAGCCGCATTAGCGATTTCGAACGGCCCGATCTGAACGGCGGGTACCCGAAAATGCTCCATGACTGCCGTTGAGTTGACGCCGGCAACACGGTCCAGCTCTGTTTCAAACTGATCCACCCAGTCGAGCCGGTGCGCTAACTGGCGACTGATCACGAGCCCGCCATTGGCGCCCGTATCCAGTGTGAGCCAGGACTTAATCTTGCCATTCAGTTTCAACTGCACGAGGGTCGATCCGGATTCGCGGCTGCGTTTCGACTTTATGTTCTTCAGCTTCTTGAGCTCGATGCTGTCTCGAGAGACTAAACGCATACGCTCATTCGGGTAGTCGAACTGAATGACGTAGCCGCTCAAAAAGTCTGCGCCAATTAATAGCTGAAGATCAGGACTGCCCAGATTTAAATCGACGATGTTCTTGAAGGTTAGTGGTGTCTCGAACAACGTCGCATCGACGCTGCGATAGGTTGTTCGCTCCTGCACCTCGGCGACACCTTGAACACGGATGTCTCGACCATCCTTAAACTCGAGATCTTCGGCTTTTACAAACCGACCGTTGATCGCTGTGCTCGTGGCCCCCGTATCGATGATTGATCGACCCTCCACGCCCCCGACGTCGCTCGGGATGACGAGCATGCCATTCAACACCTCGATGTCGATCCACGGCGTGGCGCCGGCGAAGGCTTCGGCCACGGAAATCACCCAAAAAGTAGCGACGATCACTGTCGCGCGGAAAGCTTCCCTGTAGAACTGCATTTACTTACCATATATGTATTATTTAAAGCCAAATATAGCACACTATGAGTGCGATTGCAGGTCGCATGCCGGCGTAACCGGTTACCTGGCCCTGCTCGTCGTCAAAATAATAGCCCGTTAATCGATTGTCCAAGTATTGGTTTTTGCAGACACTATTGCGTTTTACTGTGCTCGCCAGCACACTCAAAAATGTAACCAGAACAACAAGATGGCGGGAATATTATGTTGAAAGTGAGTGTTGCGGCCATTCGGCTGTTTGCGGCGTCGTGCGTGGCCGTTTTGGCGGCCTGTGGTGGGGGCGGCGGCGGTGGTGGCTCCGACAACAGCGGCGGTGGCGGCGGCACATCAAACCAGCCCCCGAGCTTCTCAGGCCCGACCAGTTTCACGTTTGCCGAGAACGATTTGGTGACGTTCACGCTGGATGTAACCGACCCCGACAGTTCAACCGTGACGATCACCGAAGTGGCGGGTGGTGATAGCGGTTTGTTCACGCTGGATACCAGCAACGGCGTGGTGACGGCGAACACACCAAACAACACCTTCAATTTCGAAGACCCACAGGACGGTAACTCGGACAACGTCTACGAACAGCAGGTGCGGTTGTCCGACGGCACAAACACAGTCACCTCGACCATCACCGTCACGATCACAGACGTCGACGAGGGTCCGGAGTTTGCAGCGGTCCCTGAGTTTCAGCTCAACGAGAATGCGACCGGCTTAATCGTCACGTTCACCGCGAGCGATCCCGAAGGAGGGACCGTCAGCGATTTCCAGATCACCGAAGTCTCCAAGCTCGGTGAAACGGTTAACGCGCAACGCCTGCTCGACGCTTTCGAGCTCGACTCGGCGACGGGTGAACTTAGTGTTGTTGTGCCGTTCGATGCGGAGGTAGAAGGCACGCAAGACGTGATCTCCGTCGGCGTGTCCGCGACCGATGGCACGAATGAAGGCTTCGGCGGCGTCAACATCCGGCTGGTTGATCTGCCGGGTCGTCCCGTCGATGCCTTGCGGATCAGCGGCGAAGGCGGCGGGACCGGCGCGTTTGGCGATACAGCGAACCCTGTCGGTGACCTCGACGGTGATGGCATCGACGAAGTCTTTGTCGGTGCGCTAACCGGTAACGATGCGATCGAGAGAGGCTACCTGCTATGGGGTGCTTCGCTACGCGCCTCACTGACCGCCTCGGCCGAACAGCGCATCAATGAACTCGACGTCAATACGCGCGTTGTCTTCACCGGCGACGATCGCACGCAAACGGTCCGTCAGAGCCGATTGACGGGCGTTAGGGCCGGCGATATTAACAACGATGGTGTGAACGACCTGGTGATTCTGATGCGCGAAGAGCGCGAGAACATCCAGTTTGAAGAAGAGGACAACGGACCTGTTGCGTATGTGGTCTGGGGTAGCGCGTTGGAGCGCGGTGTCACGGACAGCGTTGCATTAACTGCGTTACCGGCGACCGATGGTTTGGCCATCGGTGGTCTACTACGACAAGCCGCAGATGGCATCTCGGGCACTGCCGGGGACTTCGACGGCGATGGGCTCAGCGACGTCGTACTCGGCATTCCCGCTCAAGGGCGATCGTTTGTGATCTTCGGCGATGCGATTGCCGCGGCCACCGGCGCTATCGATTTATCAACAGCAAGCAACACAACCGCGGTCACGGTGCGCAGTGAAACCGACACCGCGATTATCGAGCAAACCGGTCGCCGCACAGCCGTTATCGCCGACCTAACCGCTGACGGTGTTCCGGAGTTGGTCGTCTCCGGCGAAGGGCTCGAGCCCAACTTCCAGAGCGGCGCCTATGTCATCGATGGCTCATTGATCGCCGATGCGAAAGGCAACACCGACGATGTCAATATTTCAACGCCCGCGAATGATACAAACGTGGTGGAAGTGTCCGCTATCGATATATCGCCGGATTCGATCGCCGTCGATGGCGATGCTGATGCGGATGGTCTGAATGATCTCGCGATAGGACACTCCGGAAGCAACGGTGTGACACGCGTCGCCACCGTCATCTACGGTGCGACGATTGCGAACGCGTTTGGTGGCACCGATGAGATCGGTCTGAACTTCGCCTCAGCAACGGAAGGTGTTGCGATCAGCGATGACGGATCAATGGCCTCGCAAGTGTTTGGCGTCGACCCGGTGCGTGTGCAGTGGATCGGCAACGCCGGCGGTGCGGGCGGTGACGATTTGATGGTCGGTGTGGGTGAAGCGAGTCCGTTAGGCCGCGAACGTGCGGGTTATCTGCTCGTGTTTACAGAGACGAACCTTGCCTCAAGCACCGGCGACTTGCGCTTCGACAGCACAAACCCGGACCCAACACTGGTGCGTGTGCTGCAAGGCTATGGATCCGAAGTCCGCACGGGTCGCGATTTATTCGCGTTTGACCTGGATGGTGATGCCGCACTCGATATTGGCAGCGCGGGTCTCTTCGCGGGCAACGAAGGACCACAGTTCAATACCGGCGGATTGGTCATTTTCTCCGGTAGTACTGTGTCGGCAGCGATCGCACAGCCTGACGGCGCATCCGATATGGCGACAACGGTGATTGTCGAGGCGCCTTGAGCAAAGGGGCATCGCGACGCCGGTAGCGGTCGGTGTCGCGAGTGCTAATCGGCGTCATTGTCTCGCGTCTTCGTACAATTCAATTCTGTTGACGCCACAGCAAGGCTGACACGCGAACAGTAAAGCGTGACAGGGGACGTGCGCCTGCGGCTAGATGAAATCAGCTTTGAATATCGGCATGCATGATCGGTATGCAGCGACCGGTCGTTGTCGTAGTACGCTCGGATCAACTGCAGAAAATGTGGGCGAGGCCGATGGCGAGCATCAAGGACAAACTGGCTGATTGGTGGCGGCTAGACGAAGCACAAGAACAACAGAGCGCCGATAACCCGCTATCCGCGCTCAGACCTGAGCAACGTCGTGACACGCTACCGTTGCTGACGCTGGCTTTCGGCTGGGGTTTTCTCGTGACCGGGCTGCTGACCGGCGGCGCGCTCGGCAAAGGTTTGGCGTTCTGGCCGGACCTGATCATGGCATCGTTCATTGGCAACTTCATGAACTTCCTGATCGGCGCTGCGGTGGGCTATATCGGCTACAAGACGGCTTGCAACAGTGGGCTGTTGTACCGCTTTACCTACGGCAATATCGGTGCGTATCTACCCGTGCTGTTTGTCGCCGTACTCACGATCGGCTGGCAGGGTATCGTGGTCGGCGCATTCGGGTTTGCGTGGGCACAAGCGTTCGATACGCCCACCTT
>JBCAZB010000091.1:0-8468 GCA_038533315.1 Pseudomonadota bacterium
ACGGTCAACTCGGAGTATCAGGCCAAGATAACTGAATTGAATCAGTTGTCGATTGATGAGGAGCATCTGTTTTCCAATACTGGCGTAGGCGTGATTTTTGTGGATAAGAATCTGAGGATCCGAAAGTTCACGCCGGCCGCCGCAGAGTTATTTAACCTGCTTGCTCAGGATTTGGGCCGCCCGTTTGAGCATCTTACCCACGAGTTTGTCGACGTCGACTTCCAGGAATTGATCACTGCATCACTTACCGAACAACGAAAAGTTGAGCATGAACTTCGCACCAAGGGGAGTTCGCCATATATCGCTCAAATTTTGCCTTATCACAATAGCCAGGGTGCCGAAGATGGCGTTGTGCTGTCTTTTGTTGGTATTAGCGCGATCAAGGAGGCCGAGCAGCTCTACCAGAACATAGTGCAAGCTTCGCCTGTTGGTATCGTGGGTTTGGGCACAGAACGACAAATTGTCTCTACGAATGAGTCGCTGTTGCAGTTGCTTGGCTATGATGAGCCTGCCCTGATCGGGCACCCTTTGGATCTGCTGTTGACCGACGCAGAAAATCATCCTCTAACCGAAATCATTCCGCAGTTGTCGGACGTGGATACTGACAGCGGTGTTTTCAAACATATTGCCTGTGAGATCCGACACCGTAATGGCCGGCACATTCATGTCGAGATCAGTATTCGACAGATACCGACGCCGGATGGGCTTGTTACCCATCTCTACATGATGGATATGAGCGAGCGCCAAGAATATCTGACCGCGCTCGAGACGCACCGCGACACGCTCGAGAAAGAGGTGTTGTCGCGGACGGCGGAGCTTGCAAAGCGTAATGAGGAATACGAAGACCTGTACGAAAATGCACCGGACATGCACGCCTCTATCGATGCTACATCTGCGCAGATCATTCAATGTAATCAGCGCATGGTCGCTATGACTGGCTATCCCAAGGTCGAGCTGATCGGTAAAGAGGTATTCGAGCTGTACAGCGAAGAAAGTAGAGACGAAGCCCGTGCTGCTTTTTCCGAGTTTGTCCGCAGCGGTACTGTGCGCTCGCGCGAGCTCATCATATCAACCAAATCCGGTGACCGGATACCGGTCTTGTTGAATGTTGAAGCGGTACGGAATGAAGAAGGAGATATCGTTCGAAGTCGGTCCACCTGGACGGATGTTAGTGATGTCTATTATTTGCAAAAGGAAAACACGACATTCCTATTAGCTACCCAAGGTTCTGAGATTGGTATTTGGGATTGGGACTTGCAGACGGGTGATCAAATCTGGTCCGCCAAATTCTACGAGTTATTGGGTTACTTTGATGCAACGGCTCCGGTGCTTGATTTTAACTCGGACATTACGCATCCGTCTGAAAAGCTAAAATTGGATCGTTGTTTTGAGTCTCACATTAATGGAGATGAGGCCAGCATAGATATATCCGTTCGACTTCGGACCAACACTAGCGGCTATCGTTGGTTTCGTTTGCAAGGTAAGGCCGCCCGTGACAGTAAGGGCAAGGCGATACGCATTGTGGGTTCCGCCCGTGATGTTCATGATGCAGTGACCGCACAGATTGAGTTGAAGCGACAAGCGGACATTCTGACGTTCATCACGGAAGAGACGAATGATGGATGGTGGGATTGGAGTGTCCAAACCGATTACGAATACATGTCTGATCGGTTCTGGCGTACTTTCGGGGTCGACCCTGAGACGATGCCTTCGAATCCATCTGCCTGGCAGAATCTGATCCACCCGGAAGATCTCGAGAGAACGCTCGACAATTTCAACAAGCACGTCGCAACCAAGGGCGAGTATCCGTATTTCCAAGAGGTTCGATATCGTCATGTCGCGGGTCACTGGGTGACTGTGATTTGTCGCGGGCAGGTCATTGAGTGGGATGACGAAGATCAACCGGTACGTATGATTGGTGTGCATACCGATGTCACACGCTTGAAGGAACAAGAGGCCAAGCTTGAGACTATCAACGAAGAGCTTAGCCTCAGTAACGAGGAGCTCGAACGTTTCGCCTACATCACGTCTCACGACTTGAAGGCGCCGCTCCGTGGCATTTCAAATCTGGTCGAATTCCTGAAAGAAGACATGGAGCCGTTGCTGTCGGCCGATGAGGCGGCGGCAAACAAAGTCGCTGACCACATGAACCGCCTGACGCGCCAGACGCAGCGTATGCAAGGCCTGATTCGTGGCGTGCTGGAGTATTCCCGCCTTGATGGCATCGAACCCAAATCGGTATCCGTGGATGTCGCAGAAATGCTCGGCGATATCGCGGCGGATCATCAGTTGGTGGTCGACAGTGACCTGCTGTTGCCCGATGACCTGCCGACGATTCTGACGGACCGTGTCAAGCTCGAGCAGGTGTTTGGTAACCTGATATCGAATGCAGCTAAATTTCATCCGGACCGCGAGGCATTGAAAATTATCATTCGCTGCCAGCGCGACGGTGCGTGGCTCAATTTCTCGGTAGCGGACAACGGCAATGGTATCGACGAGCGCTATCACGAGCGTATTTTTGATATGTTCCAGACGCTGCATACGCGCGATAAATTTGAGAGTACCGGCGTGGGTTTGACGATGGTCAAGCGAATCGTGGGGCAGTTTGGTGGTACAGTTAGCGTTGAATCTGTCGTTGGCGAAGGTGCCAAGTTCAGTTTCACGTGGCCGGTAACTACCGAGACATTGCAATGAATGCAGTTGGCAATACAGCCTTGAATCCAGATTCCGGCGAACCGCAGTATCTGCTGGTCGTCGAGGACGATGACCTCGATGTCGAGCTGATTCGGCGTTGTATGCGTGAGGCTGAACACCCTGCCACCATTGTGCACGCGCCACACGGGCAGGCAGCCCTCGATATCCTCTACTCGCCAGACTCGGAGCTGAACGGTAAGCGCGTCGCGGTCACGATCGACCTCAACATGCCACGCATGACCGGGCTGGAACTGATCGAGAAACTGCGTTCCGAGGCCGCGTTCACCGGCCTGCCTCTGTTCGTGTTTTCCGGTTCGGAACTCGCGTCGGATATCGACCGCGCGAAGTCGCTCAATGTGAATGGTTATGTGACCAAACCAACCGGTCTGCGCGACATGAAAGACGCCGTAGCGACGTTGATGCGTTTCCTGCAGCTAATTCACATCTCCCCTTACAAGCCGCCTGCAATCTGAGCACCTGCGGCGAAGGCGCGATACTCCGGACGATTTCTTGGCCGCACAGATTATTCGCCTCAGTGCCGATATTGGCGGTACTTTCACGGACGTTGTCCTGCAGAAGGATGATCGTTGGTATTCGACCAAATCCCTGACGACCTATGCGGCACCGGAGGAGGCAATCCTGACCGGGTTGCACCGAGTCTGCAGCGAAGCACAGGTCGACCCCGCGGATATCGCGCAGGTGATCCACGGAACAACGCTCGCAACCAATACGCTGATCGAGCGCAATGGCGCGCGTACGGCGTTGATTACGACGCAGGGATTTCGCGACGTTATCGAGATGCGTACCGAGTCGCGTTTCGAGCAGTATGACCTCAATTTGAAGCTGCCAGCACCATTGCTTGCGCGACAGCACCGGTACGCCGTTCCAGAGCGTATGAACGCCTTCGGCGGAATGCTTCGACCATTGGATGAGGCAGCGGTGCAACAACTCATCGAAACACTCGCGGCGGCCGATTACGAGAGTATCGCTGTTGGCTTTTTGCATGCCTACGCTAACCCACGGCACGAACAACGAGTGCGTGAGCTGATTACGACGATGTGGCCTGACGTTGCGGTGTCACTGTCGAGCGATGTGTCGCCACAAATGCGCGAGTATGAGCGCTTCAACACGGTGGTTGCGAACGCATATATCAAACCTCTGATGCAGTCTTATCTGCGACGATTAGCCGGTCGATTATCTGAGGCGGGCTGTCGGTGTCCGGTGTTCTTGATGCATTCCGGTGGCGGCATTATTTCGCTCGCTGACGCCGCAGAGTTTCCTGTACGTTTGGTTGAATCGGGTCCCGCTGGCGGTGCCGTCTTTGCCTCGCGTCTGGCGCAGCGCCACGCGGTCGAGCGGGCGTTGTCTTTTGATATGGGAGGGACGACGGCTAAGGTCTGCCTGATCCGAGACGGGCGCGCGAATACCAGCCGCAGTTTCGAGGTCGCTCGCAGTTATCGGTTCAAGAAAGGCTCCGGTATGCCCATCTCGATACCGGTTATCGATATGGTTGAGATCGGTGCGGGTGGCGGGAGTCTCGCGACTGTCGATGCCATGCAGCAGATCCGGGTCGGCCCCCGTTCTGCGGCATCCGAGCCAGGGCCGGCCTGTTACCAGCGTGGAGGAACCGGAGCTGCC
This sequence comes from Pseudomonadota bacterium, assembly GCA_038533315.1. Lineage (GTDB taxonomy): Bacteria > Pseudomonadota > Gammaproteobacteria > Steroidobacterales > Woeseiaceae > CALBPI01. The sequence goes on from JBCAZB010000091.1 coordinate 4,333, forward strand.
GTCACCGATGCAGATCTCGTGCTCGGCAAGCTGGCGGCGGATCAGTTTGCCGGCGGAAAGATTCAGCTATCGAGACAAGCGGCAGAAGCTGCGCTGTCAGTGCATGTCGGTGATTGTCTTTCGCTTGACGCAACGGCCGTTGCTTTCGGCGTCTGCGAAGTGGTCGATGAGAACATGGCGAATGCCGCGCGCGTCCATGCGGTGGAAAACGGTGAGGATGTATCATCTCTCACACTTATCGCGTTTGGCGGCGCCGCACCATTGCACGCAGGTCGACTGTGCGAAAAACTGGGTATTGAACGCTGGTTAGTGCCGGCGCACGCTGGTGTTGGCTCAGCGGTCGGGTTCCTGATGGCGCCGTTCAGTTTCGAAGCGAGTCGCGGCGATTTTTCAGCGTTGTCATCCCTGGTGGCAACCGAGGTGCAGTTGCTATTGGGCGCGCTCAAAACGGAGGCCGAAGATTTCGTGCGCAGTTGCGGCACTACAGCCCGCTTGTCGTTTTCGGTAAGCGCTTACCTGCGTTATCAAGGACAGGGTTGGGAGGTGACTGTTTTGCTCCCGGAGTCATTTATCGCGTCAGCGGATATCGCCGTATTGCAGTCAGAATTTGAGGCGAGTTATCAGCGTCGCTTTGGTCGTCTGGTCGAAGCACAGCCGATTGAGGTAACCGGCTGGTCAGTGACCGCTGAGACGCCTATCGAGACTCCGGAATTGGTCGTCCCTGCTGGCGACACATCGCGCGTGCAGGCAGAGCGTGTCTACCCACTATTCGATGCTCGGGAGAAGGTGTATCAGGAAGCGGGCCACTTCTGGTGGCAGGACCTGGCGGCGGGCGACATCGTCGATGGGCCGGCTGTCATTCTGGACTGTGAAACCACGATCGTTGTGCCCGACGGGCATCGCGCCACACAGCAGATGGACGGCGCGCTCAGCGTTCAGAGGATGGGTGTGGCCACATGACGAACAACTTTGATGCGATTACTGGTCAGGTGATGTGGAATCGGTTGCTCGCGATCGTGGAAGAGCAAGCGCAATCGCTCATTCGCACTGCCTTCTCGACATCGGTACGTGAGGCGGGTGATCTGTCGGTTGGTATCTACGATGCGTCGGGACGGATGCTTGCGCAGGCGGTGACGGGCACACCCGGTCACGTCAACTCTATGGCGGCCGCGGTACGTCATTTCATTACGGCGTTTGCTGATTCCGTTCTGCAAGATGGCGACGTTCTGATCACGAATGATCCGTGGCTCGGTACGGGCCATCTCCACGATGTTACGGTCGTCACACCACTATTTCGTAGTGGCGTCGTGATTGGGTTCGTCGCATGTACCGCGCACGTCGTTGATATCGGCGGACGCGGCTTCAACGCCGAGGCGCATTCGGTGTTCGAAGAGGGTTTTAGGATACCGATCATGAAACTCGCTGAGCGCGGAACAATGAACGACACGCTCATCGCGCTGCTGCGCACGAACGTGCGCGAACCGGATCAGGTGGTCGGTGATGTGCATGCCCTGGTCGCGTGTAACCGAGTGGGTATCCAGCGCTTACAGCGTATGCTCGGCGAGTACGGAATCGATGGCCTCAGCGAGATTTCTGACTACATTCTGAGTCGCTCGCGAGAGGCGACGGTTGCGGCGATTCGCAGTCTGCCGAATGGTCAGGCGACCGCGGCGATGATGATCGATGGTTACACCGAGCCGGTTAAGTTACGCGCGAACGTCGAGATTCAGACTGATAGCGTGATCTGCGATTTCGATGGCTCATCTAGTGTTGATAGTCATGGGATCAATGTGCCGCTCGTGTACACGCAAGCCTACGCCTGTTACGCGCTGAAATGCGCGATCGCACCTGAAGTGCCCAACAATCACGCGTCGCTTGCACCGTTCGTTGTGACAGCGCCGCCAGGTAGTATCGTCAATGCGCAACACCCGGCGCCGGTTGCGTTGCGCCATACCGTGGGACAGATGTTGCCCGACGCTATCTTCGGTGCACTCGACCAGTTGCTGCCTGACCGAGTGCCGGCGGAGGGTGCTGGGACGCTGTGCAATTTCCAGATTTCGGTGCGCGACCGGCATAGTGGGCGCGACACGCCGGCACGCGAGGTTCTTGTGTTTAACTCTGGCGGCACAGGCGCACGACCTGAAGGCGATGGGCTGAGTGCTACGGCATTCCCGTCTGGTGTCATGGCGATGCCAGTGGAGGCGTCCGAGCAGGCTGGCGCGGTCGTGATCTGGAAAAAAGAGTTGCTGCAGGACAGTGGCGGTCATGGCAGGCATCGCGGCGGCTTGGGACAAAGTCTGGAAATCGGCGTCGAATCGAATAGCCCCTATGTGTTCTCAGCAATGTTCGACCGTGTACGTTTTCCAGCGCGCGGTCGCGCCGGTGGTCAGGCCGGCGGTGCGACGCAACTCGTGACCAGTCACGGTGATGTGCTGACAGGTAAATGCAAGCTCAGTCTCGAGCCCAACGTCACGGTCGACATGCGATTTGCTGGTGGTGGCGGCTACGGCGACCCACTAGCGCGACACCGAGAGGCGGTGATGAACGATCTGCTACAAGACTATATTAGTGAGCAGACAGCGCGCGATGTATATGCGCTCAGTGAGTCGGATATCGCAGCGGTCAATCAGGCGCGATTGTCGGGTCGGCCGTTGGCAACGACGCAGCGATAGCACGAAACAGCGCGAAAGATTCGGCTTCCCGTCCGTTGTCGGGCCCCTCACGAACACCATAATCGCTATTCGCTGACAGTTTGACGATGACCGCATTCGCCGCGCGATTGACGTAGATGAACTGGTTGTAGACGCCGATTCCAGAAAATTCACTGCCATCGTCTTGCAGCAGCCACCATTGGTAACCGTAACCAAAATCGTTGTCACCAACGGGATCAGCACTGGTTAGCAGGTGTGGTGCAGTGGCTGTTGTGGCATCGATCACCCACGACTTTGCTAGTACCTGATGCCCATGTGCGACCCCGTAATTCCGGTACAGCTCGCCAAGCTTCGCGTAGTCGCGCGCGGTTGCGTTCAAGCCTGCGAACACCATTTCCATGCCATCTTCGTCGATCAACCACGTCGCCTTTGTTTCTGGGCGCAGGTGTTGCCAGAGTCGTGATTGCATGAACGCTGAGACGCTTTCGCCGGTCGCAGCAACCAGCAGCGCGCCGAGTGCCTGAGTGTCAGCCGAGTTGTAGCGATTAACCGTGCCAGGCTCAAATTCACGCTGCATTTGTGTCAGAAACTTATCCAGCGATCCGCCGATCGCGAAGATTCTCCCCAGCCGGTTGATGTCAGAATTGAAATCGCCGTAGTCCTCATTCCATGCTGCGCCCGAGGACATCTGTAGTACGTCACGAATTGGGACTTGGTCATAAGCGGAGCCGGCCAGCCACGGCACATAGTCGGTGATGGGTTCGTCCACCGACCGGATCAGGTCCTCTTGCACGGCGATACCGACAAGCGTTGCGACGAAGCTCTTGGCGACCGACATGGACAGCCATGGCGTTTCACGACCGCCCGTCAGCCAGTAGTTTTCGAACACGATTTCACCGTCTTGCAGAACAAGTAAGGCCGCTGTATCGGTCTCTTGCAGGAAGCGCTGCGTATCGCTTTTTTGGTCACGAAACGAAAACACACTCGGCAGGTCGATACTTGTTTTGCCAGACAGCGCGAGTGGATTGTCCGCTGACATTGGCGAGACCGGGAACACGTCGGCGACGCGACCGAAGTTCTCGTATTGCTCGGCACCGGTGAACAACGAAGTCGCCAGACGTAGCCGCTGAATCTCATCCGCGAAGACCGTCAGCGCAAGTAGGACCGCGATGGCTATTACTGCGAGCAGACCCAAAAAGAACTTTTTCATGCGTGCATCCCCCGTCGCTGCTCGCTTTGCGACACTAACATGATCGTCGATAGGATCGTAGGTGGTGCGTTTTGATCGCTAGCCTGCCGGGATTCGCGTAGGCTGGTGACACAAGCATTCGGGAGTGCTTATGTCGTTAGCGTCGGTGATGGCCGCGTTTGGTGTCAGTCAGCGTGAGGTACGACAAGCGACACCGGTCAGCGGGGGTGACGTCAGTGAGTCGTTTCGCGTCGAAACGAGTGAGCGCACGCTCTTTGTGAAACTGAACCGATCGG
>JBCAZB010000092.1:0-8439 GCA_038533315.1 Pseudomonadota bacterium
GACTCCTCAATTTTCTTGAACCGCATAAAGCGACCTCTGGCGAGAGAAGTAAACTGCGTCAAGGCATGCGGGGCATTTTCTTCTAGCTGACCCAGTAACATTGTGATTGTTAACTCCTGAATCTTAACCATTGGCGCAGGAGAGAATGTGGACTTGTTCTTCAGGCTGATCAGAATGTTACCGCTGTGCTTGTCCACTTCTACGAATCCGGCCAGATGCTCGAACACTTCTCGATCATCCTCATCGCTAACGAGAGGGGAGAATCCGTAGTGAAGCTCTGACTCCGTCTCCTTGATCAGTTCCAATGTCTGGACATCAACCAAAGACAACGGGTCCACGCTGACTGGTGAATCACGAGTGTCACGCTTTTCATAGTCCTTAGCATAGGCTTTGAGCTCGGATGTTGTGGGAGTCTGTCCGTTTATCGACACTAGTTGCCATCGGTCCTTTTCTGACAGTGTCGGATCGAATCGCTCTACAACGGTACCGTCCGCCAATTGCTCCGCTCGAGAGAACCGCCAAAGGGGGGCCTGGTTATCGGCTGGCTGCAAGTAGTCCATGAGGTCTTGTGTTGCTTCGGCCTCAGCCCGAGCCCAGTAAGACAGTACCGACGCACCAATGAGCAAAGCCAACGATATCAATGGGTGACAGATCAGGAATGGCTCGCGGCGCCGCCGGTTAGACTGTTTTTTCATTCGCTCTTTCATTTTTTTTCTCCACAAGCAAACAAGTTTTGACAAGGCCACGCAATGCAGCTTCGAAGAATCCTGCCTGGTACCCCACATAAAGACGCGACAACGCATCCGGAAAATGGCTTTGAAAAGTCAAAGTCAAATCAACCATCGTGCGCTCGTTGCACCGATACAGCTGGTAGCAGCGCTGCGTAGACATCAGCGGCCACCGCTCGCGCACTCGTACGACCGGATCAAGTTCAGAAAACTCTGCCTGAAACAACACATGCTTCCCGTTTCGCGACAGGAATTTTCCAGTCGTCTCCGACGAGAGATTCACGGATTGGACAGTACAGTCCCAGGTCGGCCAACTGGCGAGATTAGTGAGCACACTGCGCACGACAGGTGTAGCGACAGGGACTACTGTTGTGAAGCTGATTCGGTTGCTCACCGGAACACTTCAACAATAAAACCAGCCTGCCAAGACAGTTGCCTGGATTGGTTCACAATCGGGCTTGAGGAGATATCGTCATCGAGTACTTCGTAGTTGGCCCCGACAAAAGCCAGCGCACGATCGCTGATTCGCCAAGCCAAGTCTGCACTGAGTTGGTAGCCGAGCGTCTCATCGACTTCAAATGCCGGTCGAAACGATCGGGCTTCTCCTGGTGATACGCCAAAGTAGTAATCTGAGAGATCGCCGTCGCGAAACAGAATATCGGCCTGTACCGAGAATCCCAGTTGGTCGGTCAAGGACCAATCGTCACCGAAACCTAGCGAGGCTGCTGTGCCACCATGCGTAGATGAAACATCCGTCTTCGCAACCAAACTAAACGGACCGTAGGTCATTTCCAGGCCGGCTTCTAGCGCAGAATCGCGGTCAATTAACCCGTCCAGTGCAGCAGACTCACTGTCGCTATCGAAGCCTTCAAAACGAAGATCAAGCTCAACGCTCAGTGAGAAATCGTCGCGATCGATAAGGCGATAAGACAGCGATGGTCCTAGCCAAGTCAATCGTTCGCCGATATAGCCGACGAGAGGAAAAACCTGATCCTGACGTTCTACATCTCCAACAAACGGGTCCGGTGCCACAAAATAGCCAAGACCTGCCACCCAACCCGGCGGGCCATCTTCTTGACGGCCGTCTTCAGCCGCACAGGATATTGCCAACAAAGTTAGTACTGAACTTGCGATCGCTTGCCGCTTTGTTTCCATTTGAGTATGCCCCCTGGATTTGCGTGACCGTTGTAGGATTACGACGATAACGAGTTGTCAGAGGAAACTCTGTAGTGCGCGCGTTACGGAATGTTACGGTGTGTAACCGCCACCTTGGGGAACCGCATTAAGAACCTGGCCCCCCCTAAAGAAGAGTTGACAACCTTGATGTCAGCGCCATGCCACTCGCATATCCGTTGCACAATGGCGAGGCCGAGGCCATAGCCGCTTGAACCCTCACACGGCTGCCGTGTGGATTGAAAAAAGGGTTCAAAAACACGTTGGACATCCTCTTCATCAACACCATCACCATCGTCATCGACGGCGATAAAAAACCCGTCGTTACTAGCATGCGCTGACACGACGACTCTTTGTTGTGCGAAGCGAAGCGCATTGCGACATAGATTGTTGATAGCGCGTCCTACTAAGCGCGCATCTAACGTCGCCAGCAAGCCCGAGGTAACGTGCTCAACCTCGATCGAAACCTGATTTTCCTCGTGCTCCGACAGTAGACATGCAAACCAGACGTCGACATCGACAGTCTCGACGCGCAGGACGGGCTGCGAGTCTTTCAGGCGCGAATATGTCAGTAGCTCATCTACAAGTTGATCTAACTCAGCAACATCAACACGCATTGCCGCAACAGCGCTCGCGCGGTCTGTATCCCCAACCGACTCCTCAATTCGAGTTAGTCCAAACTGCAACCGTGCGATCGGCGTCCGCAACTCGTGCGAAACCGCATCAGTCAGCTCTTTCTGAGCACTGATGAGATCTCCGATACGGTCGGCCATCGCGTTAAAAGTCTTAGCTACATCCAAAATGGGAGAGGTCTGCGAGACGGCGACGCGTTGCTCGAAGTGGCCGATGCCGAATGCCATTGCCCCTGCAGTCAAGGAACGCATATCGCGGCCAAGCGGGCGCAACCACAGCAGAATTGCGAAGGCCAAGACCAATGCAGTAATGCCGAGCGCTATCCATATTCCAAAACGTCTAAAAGCGGGATCCCGTATTGGACCAATAACCAGCACAGTGCCTGAGCCTGGATTCAGCTTCAGGTAGGTTTCGTCGTCAGAATCGTAGTCTCTAACGACGATTTGGCCGCGCAGCAAACGGTCGCGCTCCAATGCCGTAGGTTCAAGTTTTTCCAGCGGTGTCTCATAGACTGGAATCTCGCTATCCCCGACCATGGTCTGCAGATAGCTATTTCTTTCGCCGGGTGGACGAACCGACAGCTGCCGCTCAATGAGATAAAAAAAGCCCTTCATTGATCGAATGCCACGTTCCTCGGCAGATGCCCCAATAGCAACTCGGAGTACCGCGGTCGTATTGGTAATCGGTAGAAACATTACGTCATCGATTTCCGGGTCTATCGATGCCTCGCCGCGCACGAGTCGCTCCATTGTGTAGGCGCTAACGTCGAGATCGGCTAGTTCCAGCATGTCCAGGTCGTATCCGAATTTGTCACGCAGGGACTCAATATACTGCCCCCATTGCTGCTCAGGAATGCGCTGAAGCTCACCCTCAAACAGCCGTTGGGGCGCTTCTGCGAAAGACGACGATAGATTCACCAAAGGTTTTTGCAAGACAGTTTTAACGACAATGGGCACGCCAAATATGACGAACAGTGCGGCCGTCGCAAGCACTACAAATGAAGTTATGAATAAACGTCGCATCGTTCGCCGATGCTAAAACGACTGCCCTTGGCTGGCTATGTTAGGGCAGACTTTTTATGTAACAGTTTGTAACGAGACGCTACCAACTATCGGGCACGAACAGATAGCCCTTACCGCGGACTGTCTTGATTCGTCGCGGTGTCTCGCCTGAGTCATTAAGTTTTTTTCTTAGTCGAGAAATGCCGACATCTATTGAACGATCGAGGCCATCATATTCAAGCCCTCGTAGCGCTTTGAACAACGTCTCACGGGCGAGAACCTGCCCGGCATGCCGCGCCAAGTAGGCCAATAGATCGAATTCGGTAGTGGTTAGCGATACGGTCTGCTGGTGGAGGAGAACGTCTCTCGTATCCAAATGCAGCGCCAATGAACCAAAGGTCAGGCTCAGCCTTTCCGCAGCCTGCAGAGACGGCGCGTTGAGCTGAGCTTGTCGACGCAACAGTGACCGCAGCCTGGCGAGTAATACGCGCGGCTCGACAGGCTTGACGATATAGTCATCCGCGCCGATTTCCAGACCCACGATCTGGTCGATATCATCGTCACGTGCGGTCAGCATCACGATGAGCCCGTCGAAATCAGGACGCAATGCCCGACAAACTTCGAAACCATCTGCACCAGGCAGGCCGATATCCAGGATCACAACATCAGGGGCGATGATTGGAATATGGGATATCGCATCATCCCCGCGATAATAGACCTGCACCTGAAACCCGTGCCGACACAAAAAGCCGCGGACTAATCTTGCGAGACGTTGATCGTCCTCTACCACAACGACTGTTGATTTTTCCATTACGACAGCATTCAGCAATCGCACCGGATTGGCAAGCCAGTGCTTTAGCGCGTTCTTTCGTACACGCGAACGTAATCGATCAGGAATTGTTGCGGTAGCTGGCTATCGTCAGTCGGACCACCGGCACGACCCCAGACACCGCCCATCGCGATATTAATGATCAGGTGGAACGGATGATCGTAAGGCCAGGCTTCCCAACCTGTTCCTTCGTTGACGTAGGTGAAGTACAGCGTGTCGTCAACGAAGATATCGATCCGATCTTCGTGCCACTCCAGTGCGTAGACATGAAACTCTGTATCGACGGTCGGCTCAATGATGCGACCTTTGCGCTGTTCCCAATTGACCCAGTAATACGCTCGATTGTGGACAGTGCCATGCACGTGCCCCATCTGATAGCCAACGTGCTCCAGAATATCGATCTCGCCGGAATTCGGCCACGCGTCGCAGGTTTCGCTACCTTGCCAATCCTCGTCAGGCTCACACGTCGTCGAGTATTTGTAAGGGTCTGACGGCAGCATCCAAATCGCGGGCCACGTGCCCTGACCACGCGGTGTCTTGGCGCGGATCTCGAAACGTCCATAAAGAAAATCGCCATTGCCCGCGGTGTGAATACGCCCGGACGTGTACTCGGCTCCCTCAAAGTCCTCGCGATGCGCCTCGATGACCAGGTGACCGTTCTCGACACGAACGTTTTTGGCTCGGTCGGTGTAGTACTGATCCTCATCGTTGACCTTCTTCGGTCGCCAGATATCGTGTGTCCATTTTTGGGGATCAGGTGCGCCCTCGTAGTCGAATTCATCCTGCCAAACCAGACGCCAGTCGTCACTGCGACCGATGCGCTGACGCACGACAACCGCGCTGAGCAATGGCTCCCCGACCTGCGCCTCGAACTCAATGAGCAACTCGCCGTCGTTGACAGCGACATCACTGGCTGCGACGGTCAGTCCGGATTTGGTCTTGCCATCTCGCCAGGCCATGACATCCAGATCGGCGATGCGTTTGCGACCGTTAACGAAGACATCGAACACACGCTCGCCACCACCGATCTCATCCGGCTCAGCAAAATGCAACACAACATCATAGCGGCCATTCCGCAGCGCTTTGGAGACGCGAATATCACCATGGCGATAGCTCTGATACAGCACCGGATCCTGCGAGCCTTTGATCGACTGCAACGTGCCGACCGTACCGCCGATAACGCCCTCCTCGGATGCGTATTGAACGCCGTCGCTGGCCAGCACCGAATCGCCGCCGATATTGGTCGCCCAGACGACGTCAGTCGTGCTCGCATTGTTCTGTATCATGTCGCTTCCGCACTGGATCAGCGTTAAGGCGAGAACCGCCGCGCTTGTCAGTTTAACCATCTCTCCCCCCGAAGAAGACTGTCATCATGCGGCGCTGCTGCGCCAGGCCATATAGCTTAACGCTTTATGACAGCGCTGTCATTCTTGATGAATTCAAGAGCAGCGTGATTCTGGCGCGACTAGTATGGCCTAACATCCAAGACGGACGTCCAAACGGGCGGTGGCGTTTTCTCGATCACTGCGGCGATCGCCCGTAATGCCGCATCTTCTGCATAGAGGCTGTCCGCGAATGCGGTGCTGATCAAAGCCACGAAACCGGAATCACGCGTGGCAACCGCGAGCCTGTAGTTCTCCATCACGGAGCGCATGTTGGCGATCTGTTCGTAAGCAAAAGCAATGCGGCTAGCTTCGGCAGGATCGACGCGCGCGAAAGTGGCCGCGCTGAGCGCCGTATCATACGCAGCGGTAGTCACCAGGGGAGCACCAAAGCCGCGATAGTCGAACGGCTCGAAGGTCTCATTCGCGAGCAACGCATCGCGGGCAGCCACAACGTCGGGCAACAACCCCAGGTGATACTCGCGTGCGCGCTCGATACGCGTGTAGTTCTCTTCGAGCTCCTGCAGCATGACTTGTCGACTGCGCTCAACGAATTGCTCGATCTCCCGGTCTTCGACCAGCGCGCTAATCCAGACACCGAGAAACACACCAAAAATGATCGCCATCATCTCGGCGACGATGAATTTCCAGGAATGACGCAAGCTGAGTGCAGGCGTTTTCGATGCGGCTATCATGCGGCTGCGTTTATCCGTGCTATCAGGCACCAACATTAAGACCGATCGCTCCGCCGGGTGTCAACCGCATGACAGAAGACGCCGCGTCGTAAACGATCGTCACAGCAAGCCGTTCGCACGATGTCGCGTGCTAACGTCGGCGCCCATATGCATGCGGATCGATACGTCGACGAGCATCGTCGCGCAATTTTCGCTTGTTGCTCTGCAGCAAATCGAACCGTGTTCGTCGCCACGTTTCGACACACTAAGCCCGCGAGCTAAATTCGGTGCAATCTAGTCACAAGGTCGACAGTCTCGAACAGCGGCCAACTCGCGAATTTTGGCCGCCTTACCCGCTGCATCATTCGCGACCATTCAAACCGCCAACTGAGAAAAAATCAGCCGGTTAATGCAGCCCCTTGTCGACAGGATAGAGCAACAAATAGCAGGTGCTCATGGACTTGCATGCGCTTGTTCGATTGTCTCTAATGATCGGCAAACAATAACAATTCACAAATCTCGTCTATCGAAACGCTGGGGAAACTCACCATGAGTGCGAGACCATATGTCAACCGCTCGCGCGTCACGCGCTCGGGCCTGCTCACCGCTGTCTTCACGCTGGCTAGTATTTTCGCCGCAAGCCAGGCGTATGCCATACCGGTCTGTTCGACCGGCACCAACGGCATCGTCACTGTCTCGTCGGCCGAGACGCGCGTCAATGTGTACTACCCGGCGCCGGATCCTACTGCCGGCGAGACCGTTGTCAGCGCAGGCGCTACCAGTATCCCCATCGATGCCGCGCTCGGCGGTCAGGCAAGTAACCTGCACCCATCGGTATCGACGGATATCGCCGCGGGCGATGTTTTGATCGTGCTGCAGATGATCGGCGCCGAAATCGATACGACGGATAACCAGGCCGCTACCGGTGATTACGGTGATGGATCGGGTGGCCTTGAACAAGCGGGCTCGCTCAACAACGTGAATTTTACGGCGGGCTTGTACGAATTTGTGATCGCGACCGGGCCAGTGACTGGCGGTTCCATCCCGATCGAAGGTCAGGGCGCGGGCAATGGACTCGTTAACGACTACATCAACTCTGATACGACCACAGCGACTCTGGGGTTTCGTCGCTATCAAATCATTAAGGTACCGCAATTCGCTGAGCTGAATCTGAGTGGCGAGATCGTCTCGGATCGCTGGAACGGACGCTGGGGCGGCATCACAGCGATCAACGTACGCGAAGACATGAGCCTGGCTGGCGGCAGCTTCAATGCCGACGGCCGCGGATTTCGTGGTGGACAGTTCTTCCCTGAGCGTTCCGACAACACCGGCACACCAGCCGGCAACTTCGGCTTCAAAGGCGAAGGCATCGCAGGTCTTCCACAGCGGCTGTTCTCGCGCGTCCTGCTGGCGGAAGACCCCGGCTCAAATGGTGAAGAGTTAGGTCCCGACGGATATGCGGGAACAGATGGTCTCGGCCCCGTCGGCACAGCGTGGACACGTGATGCCGGCTTGGGTGCTCCTGGCACGGCTGGCTCCGGCGGCGGTGGTGGCGAGGATGCTGGCGGCGGCGGTGGCGGTAACGCCAGCCGCGGTGGCAGTGGGGGTCAGGGTGTTTCTGGTGCTAACACAGAAGGCATCGGCGGCGCCGATTTCCCTCAGCATTTCGCTGCGACAGCCGCGCGTTTGGTCATGGGCGGCGGTGGTGGCGCCAGCAACGGCGACGACATCGGCAACCTCGATCTCACAGTCAGCAGTGGCCAAGCCGGTGGCGGTATTGTATTTGTTCGTTCAACGGCCATCGTCACATCCGGCGGTGGTGACATTTCCGCCAATGGTGACAGTGGCGGCACAGCAGCCTCGGAAGGAGGCGGCGGTGGCGGTGCCGGCGGCACGGTACTGATCCATACCGATGGCTCAACCGTTGACGGCTTCACCTTCTCCGCGATTGGTGGGGCTGGTGGCTCCAGCTTGCAGACTAGTGACGGCGGTGGTGGTGGCGGCTCCGGCGGCGTGATC
>JBCAZB010000093.1:0-8435 GCA_038533315.1 Pseudomonadota bacterium
AAAGACTTGTCCAGCTTGACGGTGTCGATGGGCAAGCGCGACAGATAGCTCAGTGAGGAGTAACCGGTTCCGAAATCGTCAACAGCGAGACTGCAACCATGGTCTCGAAGTTTGAGTAGCGTGCGGAAGGCCGGGTCATCACTGTCGATGAAGACATTCTCTGTGATCTCGAGTCGAATGTGACTGAGGTCTATTTCATGTTCGTGTACAAGGTCGATAAATTGGTCAGCGAAGTCACTGCGACTGAGGTTACGACCTGATACGTTGATCGACATCTTTGGGTAGAAGCCCAGCGCATTCCATTCGCGAAGCTGGCGCAGTGCATTGACGATAACCCAGCGGTCTAGTTCATTGATCAGCGTGGAGCGCTCCGCGATGCTGACAAACACGTTCGGCGGTGTCTGCTCCGCTGGCCAGCGGCAGAGAGCCTCGCAGCCCTCTAGGCGGTGCGTTCCAGCGTTAACGATGGGCTGGTAGACGAGTTTCAGCTCATCGTTTCGAATCGCTTCCCTGAGTGCCTGCTCGGTGGTCAGATGCTCGATCACGCGCAGTTGCATCGTCTCGGAAAAGAAGCAGAAGTCATTGCGCCCGCGCCGTTTAACTTCGTACATCGCGATGTCGGCATTACGAATAAGTTCGCTAACGGAAGTACCGTTCTGTGGGTAAAGCACAATGCCGATACTGATGCCCACCGTCAGCGGCTGATCGTCGACCGTCAGTGGCTCCTGAATAGCTTCAATCACGCGTTGTGCCAGGGTCGCGAGGCGTTCCTCGGAGGTCTCGCCGGCAATAATCGCCGTGAACTCATCACCACCGAGTCGAGCCAGCATATCGTCCTCGCGCAGACAGCCGGTAATCCGTTTGCTGACTGCCCGCAACAGATCGTCGCCGACGTCGTGGCCCAGCGTATCGTTGATGTCTTTAAAGTTATCGAGGTCCATGAACAGCACGGCGAACGATTTCTCGCGGCGTATCATGCGGTCAATCGTGGTCATAAACTGTCGGCGATTCGGTAGCTTCGTCAGATTGTCGTAATGCGCCAGCGTGTTTAGACGATTCTCAAGCGCCTTCCGAGAGGTGATATCCATCAATCCCAGCACGTAACCGGACATTGCGTCGTCGGCGTGGCTCAAAGTCTCGAGCTTTAGTGCGAGGAATACGGGATTGCTCTTGTTGTCGTCGGCGCGCAGCATCACGTCGGCCGTCCAGGCAATCGCCTCACCGCGTTGCATTGCTTGTTTGAGTTGATTGACATCGCGCATGGCCATTTCAAAATGGTTCAGAATCTGATCGATGGACCGACGCATCAACGCACCGTCCGATAGTCGCATCAGACGCGACATCGATGCGTTAGCAAAGACGCAGCGACCGCCTTTGTCGAACAACATGAAGCCCTCATTGGTTTCGCGAACCACGCGCGCGAGCTGGCCAATGCGGTGGGTTTTGTCTTCCAGCGATCGACTCATCGCGTTTAAGTCGCTGGCGAGTTCGGCAATCTCACCGATTCCGGTTTCCTCAACGCGATGAAACTCGCCGCTGCCGATGCGTCGTGCTGCGTCACGCAGTGCGGCAAGCTGGGAAATCACCGGTCGTGCACTGAGCCACAGGAACACGACCGAACCGAGCAGCAACGCAACGGAAAACCACAGATAGCCCTGCCAGAAGTTATTCATCATCTGGCCGTAGGCGGCGCCTTCGATGCCGATAAAAATCCGCCCCCACGGATAGGTCGCAATCTCAACGGGTTGCTCGAACACAAATTGCGTCTCACCGTCGCGGTATTCGATATCGAGGGATGCAGGGGCGAGGGTGTTATCCAGCGGGTCAGCCTGATCGAGCGACCAGTGCTGCTTGTCGATCGTTAGCACGTCGCCCTCGCCCGAATGAAACTGTACAGAACGGATGCTGGGCGTGCCCTCGAGGACCTGCTGTAAGTGTTCGATCAGAAACGCGTAGTCTTGGGTGTACAGTGCTTCCGCGGTTGCCGCGAGTGTTGTGCGTGCGAAGATTTCGCCTTGCCCGGACAGCATGTCCCGCGCGCGCTCCTGATACACCTTCGCGAAGGCCAACGCGCCGATCAGGATCGTTGATACCAGCAGCAGCAGAATGCGCTTGGAGAAATGAGAGGCGATACCGCGCATGCCGGGCTGATCGCTATCTTGTCAGTCGCATGGTGGCAGCTACAGCAGCTGGGTCGATGCGTACGACGCTGTCGGCACCGAACAATTGCACCAGTTGGTCGCTTTTCGGGAATTGCTTTGGATCGCTGAATACTTTGTCGACCATGTCGCCGAGTAGTTTCGCGCGATCTTCTGGAAAATCCTTGTGAACCATGAGAACCAACGACAACACGTCGCCCGTCTCGAATACTGTTTGCAACTGTGAATTGACTTGCGGATTCAGCGCTGCCGCATTGCTGAGTTCGTTGCGCGTCACCAGCGCCGCATCCGTCTTACCGAAAAATAAGTCGATGATGGCGGCCTGGCTGGATGCCGGTGCGACGACGTCTGCAAAAAAAGAGGCCGAGTCCGGCAAGTTGGATGCCTGCAGTGCGCGGTCGAGCAGCAGCATCCCGGTACTATGACTGCCGATCACCGACAAACGCTTACCGCGCAGTGAGGCGAGGGTGTTAGCAGATTCGTCACGAGGATCATTGCGGGTCAGCAATACATAACGATCATACGGGGATCCGTTCGTGATCGTGGTGAAGAAGTCATGGTCGCTACTGTGCGCCATCAACTCCTCGCATTCGATCAGGATACAGAACGCGGCATCCAGCTGACCGTTCTTGTAGCCAGCGAGCATTTCCGAATAGGTATCGTAGACGTGAATATCCGCAGACTCATCGATCTCGCGCAACAGTTCATTGAACAGCAGCCCCGTCGTGATCTCGATATCGAGGCGATCCGCTTCAAACATCGCTTTGGTATAGCCGCCGACCCGCATCACGTTGGCGGTATGGTCAGCCGCCGCGGCACAGCAGAGCGACAATGCGAGCAATACGCCTATCAGTCTCATAAATACTCTCCTGTCAGCACACGCAAGGCCGATTGGGTCAGCAAGGCATCACGTTGCGCGTCCAATAGATCGACTCCAGCGAGTGCGTGAAACAGCTGTGCTTCGATGCGTTCCTGCACGCTCTCGTGGTCGCTGGGGCGACCGCGCGAGGCAAGATCACGAAGGTTGCGCGCGGTCTCAACGGCGTTGCGCGCGATGTCCAACCGTGAGAGTTGGCCAGCGAGCTGGGAACGCAAGGCACGATACTGTGTGGTCAAGCCGGTTTCGGCATAGGCGCGTTGCGCCTGCAACGTACGCTGTTGGCTTTCGTGACGACGCACTTTGGCTCGCAGACCGCCGCCGTCGAAGATCGGCACCTGCACGTTGAGACTCACAGACCAACCGTCTTCATTGGCGGCGGTGTTCAGTCCGCCGTCGAAATCGTTGTCAAACTGCTGGTAATTGCCAAGCAGCGCGACTACGGGCTTGCGATCACCGATGGCCATGCGAACGTCGCTGCGAGCAATCGCAATGGCCGCATCGAGTTGCTGCAGGTTGGGGTGTTGGGCAATCGAGCTGGCCAGCTGCTCTGCTGCCGAGACTGACAGCGCCAACGCGGTCGTCGGATCTTCCAGTGTATCTTCCGCCGACACCGCAGCCAGTTCATTCAATGCAATCGTGGCCGCCTGCAGGCCGCCGCTCACCTGTGCAGCGATACCGGACAGCTTCTGCTGCGCGAGCGTTGCCCGCAGTGCGTCCTTGGTTGTCAAAGACATCGATCCGCCTTGCAGCAATGCACTCGTCAGCGCGGCCAGCGTGTCCATTTCAGCGCTCGCGCGTTCGGCAACGCGCAACACCTGCTCGGCGTGCCAGCGAGTGATGTAACGTTCGTGTGTCGCGGCGACGATGCTGCGCTCGGCTAGCGCCAGCGCCTGCTGCGATGCAACGCCCGCCATGGTGGCTTTCTCTCGCCCTGCACGGCGTCGTCCGCCGGCATACAACAGATAGCTCGCCTCAAGACGTCCCACCATCGTGTCGCGGCCGAACAGCTCAAGGTCCTGGCTCGGTATGGCGATCGGAATGGGTACGGGTGCGAGTCCTTCGAGCGCCAAATTAATCGCAGGTTGCTGGAACGTGTACGGCTCGTCGATGCGGCGCGCGCTGAAGGCCAAATTAACACTCGGCAGAAAGGCCGCGTTGGCCTCGGCGAGCGCGTGCTCGGCCGCACTCTGCTGCGCTTTTGCTGCACTGATGCGCTGGTCGAAACTCAGTGCCTGGTCGACCGCCCGCGATAGGCTGGTCGATTCGGCATGGCTGAAGGCTGTGACACTGACTGCCGCAGTGATGAGTAATGCGGCCCTGATTTTTTGATGGAACATAATGATGCGATCCGGGTTCCGTTGTTATTGCTATGGGAGCGGCAAAGACGGCAGCAACTTGAGCCTCGTCGATCGCTGGGACAGAAGGTGATAACAACTGTCTGGCTACGAACAAGGACGTGGCATTCATTGGGCGTTTCCGACCAGAATGCGTGGGTTGTGTGCAGGTCTCGTTTGCCAAGTTCAACCGAAATTCAGCACCTTGGTCGTATACTCGCCCCATGGACATTTATGCCTTGATGGGACTACTGGCGTTAGCGCTGGTATTGACAGTATTTGTTGGCGCGATCTGCGGCCTCGTCGCGATTCGGCAAGTCGGGCGGCTGCGGCGTGAGACTATCGATCTACAGCAGCGCATCGATTGGCTGGTGCGCAAAGTGCAGTCGACACCCGAGGAGACGCCGACTTTCACGTCAACCGATCGCGTCGATACACACGAAGCGGAGCTGCCCGAAAGTCAGCCCATCGTTGAGGACGCGCCGCGGCAGCCAGAACCGGTCGCGGAAGCCGTGGAGTGGCGCCCCGGCTGGTCCACGGATGAACCGATCGTGCACGCCACGCCCGTCAATCCGCCGACAGACGCGGAAACATCTCGCGTCGACGACTGGATGTCTCATCTCGTCGCGAATTGGATGACCTGGCTCGGTGGTGGCTGTGTCGCACTGGCGGGTATATTTATGGTGCGCTACTCGATGGATCGAGGCTGGTTAGGACCACTCGCGCGTATTCTCCTGGCGTTGCTGACCGGTGCCGGGCTGTTGACAACAGCTGAGTTCTTCCGGCGTCGACATGGCGGCACTCAGCCCGCACTTGCGGCACTGGCCGGTGCAGGTTCCATCACGCTGTACGGTGCGCTGCTCGCGGCGATGCGACTGTATGATTTGATCCAACCCGGCACCGCTTTTGTATTGATGGCGATTGTGGCTGTCGGAACGATGGCGATGGCGCTGTTGCATGGTCCGTTGCTGGCTGCGTTTGGCATTCTGGGTGCTTATCTGGTGCCGGTTTTGGTGTCGACTGGCAGCGGCGCAATCAATACAGCGCTCATTTACGCGTTGATCGTATCGCTAAGCGCGCTGCAGTTGCTGCGTCATGTGTATCGTGCGTGGCTTTGGTGGGGATTCGTCACTGGCGCTCTTGGCTGGTGGTTGATCTCGCTCGACTTCGCCGCTGCCGATGTCTCGCGCAGCGTTTACCTCGTAGTGCTTGCCTATCTGATCGCCGCGGTGCCCTATGCTGACTGGCTACTCAAAACCGATCAGCCGCTCAAGGAGGACAGCTATTCGCCGCGTGCACTGCTGCGTGCCGTCACCGCGCCGGAGCGGAGCGCGCTAGCCACGCTGATCTTGTTAGCTGTAGCGTCTGGCATGTCTGTGCTGGCCGCCGCGAGCACTTCGGCACCCTGGTTGCTCGGTTTGCCTTTCTTCATGTTTAGTCTGTGGCTGGCGCGCTCGCGTGAGGTGGCATTTGCGTTGCCGTGGCTGTCGTTGCTGATCACGCTTGGCGCGTGGTTGCTGGCTTATGTGCAGCCCGCCGAAAATGGTTTCGCACTTGCGTCGCTCAAGGCTGGTGCTGCCATGCCGTTCATGTGGTATCTGCTGAGTTTCGCGGGTATCGCAGCGGCAGGTGCCAGTTGGTTGTTCGCATTGGGTCGACGTGCGCCGGTCTGGGCATCGTTGGCTGCCCTGGGACCGATGTTGCTGGTCATGCTTGCCTATCTACTCAATGCGCGTCCCGAGACAGACGCATTCTGGGGCCTTGCGACAGCAGTCCTTGGGCTCGCGTATCTGACACTGGCTGCGTCCACCATCCGCCGCTCAAGCGCCCCGTCGCTCGTGGTCTGGCTTTTCATCGGTGGCCATTTCGGCCTCGGGATTGCCGCGGCGATGGTGTTCGAATCAGCGAGCCTGACGCTTGCGATTGCAGCTCAAGTGCTGTCGCTGGCCTGGGTCATCCGTACCTTCGAGTTACCGTCGCCCGGCTGGCTGTTGAAACTGGTCGTGTTGATCGTGATCGCGCGCTTGACCTTCAATCCATGGCTGCCTGAATACCCGGTTGGCGTGCATTGGTCGCTTTGGACGTACGGCGGCTCAGCTTTGCTGACTGGACTGGCGGCTTACTGGTTGCGCCAGTATCCAAGATTAGCGCGTTGGGCAGAGGGCGCTGCGCTGCATCTGTTAGTACTGACCATCTGGTCGGAAGTCCGTTATCAGCTCTACGATGGCTCCGTGTATGCCAGCACATTCAGTTTTGCTGAGGCGACGCTGACACAGGCACTGGCCGCTGTGATGGCTCTGGTCTATCACTACCGTGCAGCGGTCAGTCAGTCACTGGCATGGTTGTATCGGCTTTATGCGCGCGTTCTTGCCGTCGCGGCGCTGGTTGTCTACGGTGTGCTGGTGCTCCATTTGCTGGACAGCAATTTCTGGCTCACCCGTGCGGTCGGTACAACACCGATCTTCAATGCACTGCTACCGGCCTTTGGTTTACCGATCTTGCTCGGACTGGCGTTCGCACGCTGGTTTGCCCCACAGTTCCGCCAGTTTGCACTCGGCTTCAGCGCGCTCGCCGGACTGATATTTGTGTCGCTGCAGGTACGCCATTTGTGGACAGGCACGGTCGCATTGGACGCCCCGCCGATCGCTGGTGGTGAACTCTACACGTACTCCGCTGTGTGGCTGATGATTGCGATCACGACGTTGTTAGCGGGCAGCTGGCGATTGGGGCCACGCGTCTACAAGGCGGGTCTCGCGCTGCTGGCGATAGTTGTTGGCAAGTTGTTTCTCGTCGACTTGTCGGATCTGGACGGTCTGTTGCGCGTCGCGTCCTTCATGGGGCTGGGTCTTAGCTTGCTCGGTGTCGCCTATCTGCATCAGCGGTTGGGCGGACAGGTACAGCCAGCAGAGCCGGGGCCGGGATAGATGGTCAGCCGATGACAGCCCGTTACTAGGACCGGTGCCGCCTGCGTTGCCGGACTGGCAGACGTTCTGACGACGGAGGGAGACCGATGAGCAGACACGTATTGTTCGCAATCCACGGTATGGGCACCCACGACGCGACCTGGGCGAACCCGGGCATGCAGGTCCTACGCGCCGCGTTTCGTGAGTACGCGGCGACTAGCCCACTGGCGTTTGATGACGTATTCGAAGTTGTGCCTCTGGTCTACGACGACCGACTGCAGGCGATCCGCCAGCGTGCCAACTCTGATTTCGCAGCGTTCAAGGGTGCGTTGCTTGCACAGCACGATCCCGCGACCGACAGTGTGACGCGCGACTCGCTGCAGATTCAACTCGACAAGTACGAATCATCACTCGGCCTGGCGGGTGACGAGTTTACCTTTACGCATTTGCTGGACGTGATTCTGTATCGGTTTTCGAATGCGACTCGCATGGCGATTGATGTCTCCGTCGCCAAGCAAATTACGGACAGGCTGGAACAGCCCCATTTGAGTTGGTCGGTATTAGCGCATTCACTGGGTTCATCTGTCATCCACAATACGCTCAATAGCTTGTACAACACCGGACTGCGTAACGACGCCGGTGAGTCGGTCGGTCCACTGAGCGCGGTCGAATCGCGTTGCACGTCACTTGCGATGATTGCCAATGTCAGCCGTGTGTTGCAACGCGAAGATGCCAAAGTGTATGAGACGGCGGTAGCGCCGGGCTCAGCGCTTGCCGGGCGCCTGTGCGGGTTCTATCTCAACGTTCGCCATAAACTAGACCCATTCACGAAGCCGAAACCGTTCAATCCCGATCTGTGGCCGGACGCCAATACGTTTAGCCGTGAGCGCTACCAACACATTCGGCCTTCACATATTGCGTTCACCGAAGACGAGCTGGATCGCGTGCACGCTTTCGATCACTACCTGCTTAACCCTCGTGTCCATGTGCCCATTTTTCGTTCGATCCTTGGGCGTGACATCGTGGGCGACAACGAGTATCGGACAGCGAAGTCGCGTTTCGATACCGAAATCGAGCGGGCGACGATCGATCGTGTGCGCGACAGGCTGGAGTCGCGCTTGCCAGGGCCGACCGGTACGTGGCGCAGACTATTGTCAGT
>JBCAZB010000094.1:0-8392 GCA_038533315.1 Pseudomonadota bacterium
CACGGTTATAAGCCCCATCGTTGGCACCGAGTGTTTGATACTGGCCATCCACCGTATTCGCGAAGTGTCGCAGCAGCACATGTTCGCTGTCGATCGCGAACAACGGGTCCCAGTCGGAACCCCAAAGGACTTTCAGTACCTGCCAGCCTGCCCCGGTAAAGATCGCCTCAAGCTCCTGGATGATCTGGCCATTGCCACGCACCGGGCCGTCGAGGCGCTGTAAATTGCAGTTGACGATGAACGTGATATTACCCAACCGCTCTCTCGCCGCCAGAGATAATGCAGCCAGCGATTCGGGCTCATCCATCTCGCCATCACCGAATATGCCCCACACACGACGATTCGATGTATCACCAAAGCCACGCGCCTGCAGGTAGCGCATAAAGCGCGCCTGGTAGATCGCGCTTATTGCGCCGATCCCCATTGAACCGGTCGGAAACTGCCAGAAGTCCGGCATCAACCAAGGATGTGGGTACGAGCTGAGTCCGCCACCTGCGGTTTCCTGTCGGAATCGGAGCAGCGTTTCATCATCGATTCGGCGTTCCAGATAGGCGCGCGCGTAGATACCGGGTGAGGAATGCGGCTGCAGAAACACGAGATCACCGTTGTCGTCGCAGTCCGGACTGCGACAGAAATGATTGAAGCCGGTCTCAAAGATCTCGGCAGCCGATGTATACGTGGCGATGTGTCCACCTAACTCCGGATGCGCGCTGTTAGCACGCGCGACCATGCACATGGCATTCCATCGGATCATTCCCGTGATGCGCTCCTCCATCGCCAGATCGCCCGGATACGGCAGCTGTTCATGGAGAGGCACGCTGTTGCGATACGCGGAGTACCGCTGTGGATCCGCGGTGACACCCAGATCGTTCGCATGACGCTGCAGTGCATCTATCAGAAACTGGGCCCGCTCCTTACCGCTGACTGCAATCACGGCTTCCAGTGAATCCAGCCAGTCAGCGGTTTCCTCCGCATCGATATCCGCAGGCGGCGCGGCAGAAACTTCACGTGTCATAGTCAGGTTGCGTCAGGGTGTGGTTGGCTGAACGCGCAGACCGGCAGCGATATCGTCTGGCAAGCCACGCAGTATGGTGTTGGGCAACCGTGCGTTGTCCCACTCTGGATCGCGCGGTGGCCGATCGCCGAGTCGCGCGATCACCAGACGCGCCGAGGGCACAATATAGATCACTTGATTGGAATTGCCATCAAACAAGTACAGATCGGCCGCCAGATATGGCTCGCTGTGCCAGTTTTGCCCGATGCGCTTGTCGGGATTCAGTGGCCCACGACGCTCGATGTATTCTCCAGCAATGTAGAGACCGAGCCCCGCGTGCGGATTCTCAGCGCTGGCTGTAGTCATCTCACTCACGTAGCCAACCGGCAGTAGACGGTTTCGATCGATGACACCATCGTCGATCAACAGAATCGCAAGGCGCAGCCACGTTTCGGCCGGCAACATCCAGCAGCAGCCGGAATGCGGCGTACCGTCAGTGCGATTCATCCAGACCTCTCCACCCGTAGCGCCGAGAGGCACCAGTACCTGCGCCGCAATCCAGTCTTCGTAGGGGACCCCTGTCGCGCGTTCGATCAATACGGCAACCAACTCGCTACTGGCGTTGGAGTATTCGTAGCGGCTGCCAGGCGTGTGCGTCAACGGGTACTCCTGCACAATCACTTCGTCATGCCGCGGATGCAGATAAGCACGATTGAGAACGTTGTCGATCTCCGGTGCCGCACCTTGCGGTAGCAATCCTGAACGCATGCCGAGTAACTGACGAATGGTGATCGCCTGCTTCGGCGTGCGGCGCCATTCCTCAATGTAAGTAGCGACGCTATCGTCCAGCGACGTGATGTGCGCTTCTTCTATCGCGCGACCCACTGCAATGACCGACAACGGTTTTGCCAACGACTTGGAAACGAGCAATGTCTCGCGCGTCGTGTCGCCGAAATAGGTCTCCTCGATAACAGCACCGTCCTGCCAAATCAGGAATGCGGTTGAATTCATTTCTCCCGCGTATGCTCGCGCGCTGTCGATGGCTGCTTGATCGATGATCGCCGAACCTTGAGCCAGTGGCACGTAGTCTGACGCACCGGACACCTTTGCCAGCGGATCATAAACTGAGATACCGCTCGCGCCAGTACGGTCGCGCAACATCGCGAATCGTTTCGCGTACAACGCTTCGTCGGCGGGAGAGCCAACAGTTTTCGCAGTTTGGGTTGTGATGGTATCGGTTGTCGCAGTGCAAGCGGCCAGCAACAAGCAAACCAGTAACGTCATGGTTCGGCACATGGCTCCTTTGTACGGTGAAACCAGGCAAAGTTCAAAACGCAATTGCCGATGGCCGCATGCATTTTTAGCATGAGCATGACGTAGCCTTCTCATTAAGTATCAATCGCTAACTGTATCGCCTAGTCGTCGATCCAACGCTTCTCGAAGGCCCAAACATCTTCAAAGCCGAGCAATCGACAGATCTGATCGAAGTCCGAGGCGGGCACATCATCGGGCGTACACAGACCGGATTCTTTCAGTGTGCGCAGCGCTGCCTCAACAGCGTGAGTAGCCGTCAGCGAGATCAAAGCTGGGTAAATGGCGGCTGCAAACCCCATCTCCTTTAGCTCAGCCGCTGAACAGTACGGTGTGATGCCACTGGTCACCATGTTGGCAATCACCGGGCCGGGGATCTCGGCACAGGCGCGTTGCATTTCAGCACGCGACTCCAACGCCTCGACAAAGACCAGGTCGGCACCAAGCTCCGCCATCTCCTGACCGCGCTCTATCGCAACATCGAGACCTTCCCCAGTTCGGGCGTCGGTGCGTGCGATGACCAACATGTTGGTATCCACGCGCGTATCCATCGCGACATGGAGACGCGAGCGCATCGTGGCCATGTCGACGACTCGCCGGTTCGGCGTATGACCACACTTTTTAGGAAATTCCTGATCTTCGATCTGAATACCGGACACCCCTGCCCGCTCATAGCCACGCACGGTTTCGCGCACATTCAATAAACCACCGAAGCCTGTATCCGCATCAGCGATTACCGGTAAGTCTGATCGCTCAGTAACGCGTTCGACGCAGCCAAGCATGTCCTTGTAACTGGCGATACCGGCATCCGGGATCCCCAGATAGGATGCGGTCATCCAGAAGCCGGACGCATAAATGCAATCGAAGCCAACCCGATTGGCCAGCAGGGTCGACATGGCGTCGTAGACGCCCGGTGCATAGAAAAACTCCCGACGTTCTAGTTTCTGCCTCAGTCGCGGGTCAGCCATTGAAATACTCCGGAAAAACCAGTTTGTCGATTCAACCACGAGTCTCGCACGATGTCCCTCGATCGACCATGCAGCGTTTGCATAGGGCACGCTGGTCTGTCGCATTGTATGCGCCCGCGAGTTATGCGTATTGTTTTTGCTGGATTCACACGCGGAGCCCGGTATGAAAAAAACTCTGATGATCTCTTGCGCGACGCTGTTCATGAGCGGTTGCGGTGCCGGTAGCAGCGAACCGGTTCCCGAAAGCCAAGCCGTAGCAAACGACGCACGCATCATTTGGGAGAAGGAGCTCACGATCTTTGAGCGTCGCGGGCAAGGCGACATCAGCTTCTACATCGACTCGGCCAGTGACGACTATCTGGGCTGGCCGCCCGTCCTGCCAGCGCCGAGCTCGCTCGACGGACTCAAGGCATCAGCAGACCGCGCTATCGCATTGAGCGGTGAAGTCAGCAACCTGACGCAAAAGGGCTTCACCAGTAACGGATCGACTGCACTAATGTACTTCGTTAACCACCGCACTCGACTTGGCGACGGAATGGCACCAGAAGGTGAACGCGACGTCGACCAATACTATGAGAACCTGCATGTCTGGACCAGACAAGACAGCGAGTGGCGACTGATTGGTGGTTTCGCGCGCACGGTTGACGGGCCCCGCTAGACTTCTTGCCACACCCGGCTCTGTCTTTTATCCGCCATTCGCTTAGGGCTGCCTTTTAGCTCAGGGGCATCAGCGCCCGCGATTTCAGGCTCACTAGATCTTCGAATCCAAAAAAGAGAAGGCCGCGCGAGAGGGGGTCGCGCGGCCTTCCGGAATTGCTGCTGCGCTCCGCAGCAGCGTCCTGGAGACAAAGTTAGAAGCTATACGTCGCCGTCACACCAAACGTCCGCCGCTCACCGAAGTAGGCACCAAGGATGTTGTTGCTGAATGGCTGGATGATCTGCGAACCATTCGACGCATACACCTCATCGAACAGATTGCGTGACCAGATGCTGACATCAAACTGACCAAAGTTCGCACCCGCTCTGGCGTTCACGACCGTACGGGCCGGGAACTCGGCGGTGTTGATTTGGCTTGCGAAATACGAGGACTGATAGCCGACATCCGCACGCAAGAAGTAGCTATAGCCATTCGCGAACTGGTCTTCCCACTGGGCACCCAGCGAGATCTGCAGCTCGGGAGAGTTTTGCAGATCGTTACCACCGATGTCTCCATCGGTCGAACAGACGACGTTGTCGCACGGTGCCGGAAAAGCGCCAACACCACGAATGTACAGCGCATCGATCGTGCCATCATCGTAGGTTGCATCGGTGTATGAAAAAGCACCGTCCAGGCTGAAACGATCGTTAACAATGAAAGAACCCTCTACCTCGACGCCGAAGATCGTGGCATCGCCGAGATTCCGTGTCAGCGCCGGAGTGAAAGGCCCACCCGCAGGATCCACCGCGTTGACTTGCTGGTCGCTCCACTTGGTCAGGAACAACGCCGCGTTCGCCACCAGGCGGCTATCGAGCAAGACGTTTTTCGAGCCAACCTCGTACGTCACGTTGAACTCAGGTTCGAAGATCAGCAGATCCTGAGACACGGCACCCGCATTGAAACCACCGGCTTTGGCACCGCGGCCAACCGTGCCATACAACAGACGATTTTCGTCGAGGTCGTATTCGAGCGTGACTCTCGGTGTGAAGAATGTGAACGACTCGTCGCCTACCAACACACTATCGTCGACGGCAAATGTACGGATCGTCTCATCGGTGAACCGCGCCTCGGCGGACAGCCGCATGACATCGGAGAAGTCGTAGGTTAACTCACCGAAGATCGCTGTAACCGTCGTATCGGTGAACTGGTTGGCAAAGCGCAGCGCGGTGACGCTGGCTGGGAATGGTAAGCCGTTACTCAGATTATCGATGCCGAGCGGATCTGTCGCGAGCGGCGCCTGATTAAAGCTATAGGACTGACTGGAATCTTCGCCTTCCATAAAGAACAAACCTGCGGCACCGGACCATGGCCCATCGCTGGCAAACGTGAGCTTCAGCTCATTCTGATAGTAATCGACGTTGCCTGCTGGCGATCCCTGGAAATTACAGGTGCCGAGGAACGTGATGATACCGGCGCAGTTGACGGTGTCGGACTCTGCGGTACCGGCCGCCAGGTTTTCTGCCTTGATGCTGCCGTAGGTGTACGACAAATTGATCGAGTCATTGATGTCGTAGCTTGCAAGAAAACGCAGGATATCGCTGTCGCCTTGGCGACCAAAACCGCGCGGGTCAACTATCACCGCGTCGAGGTCAAAGTCGTACTCACCGCAAAACAGGCTACCGCCCATACCACCGTCGAAGGTCGGCTGCATGGCACCGCAGTTGCCGGTGCCATCACCAGTGATCAGGCGCTGTGTTGCCCGTGCTTCCTCGGTACGTTCCGCACCGTAGTAGGACAATTCAAAGCGCCAGTCATCGGTTGGTGTATAGACGATGCTGGCCGAATAGCTGTCTGAATCACGCCCGCCAACGTTGCCATCGGTGCCCGGCGAAACACCGGCATTGGCGTTTGGGTGATCGTTTTCCCACGTGCCATCAAACTCTGTGTTGTCGTAGCTCAAGCGCACGCCAAGCACGTCCTCTTGCAACACGAAGTTGACGGATCCACCGAACTCGACCAGTTCATCGGAACCCGCGGTAAGCGTGACGTTGCCGTCCATCTCCTGCGTGTTGGCTTTCTGGGTGACGTAGTTGATCGCACCTGCAAATGCGTTGCGGCCAAAGCGTGCGCTCTGCGGCCCTTTGACGATCTCAATCCGCTGCAAGTTGTTCGTGCCGATATCGACGAGCCAGTTACGTGGCATATAAACACCATCCACAAACGTCGCAACGGTCTGCTCACGGGCGACAGTGCCGCGCAATGTTGACTGCCCGCGAATCGATGGGTTGGC
Source organism: Pseudomonadota bacterium (assembly GCA_038533315.1). Lineage (GTDB taxonomy): Bacteria > Pseudomonadota > Gammaproteobacteria > Steroidobacterales > Woeseiaceae > CALBPI01. Next base: position 6,201 of record JBCAZB010000094.1, read on the forward strand.
TGCACCACCTTCCAGATCCTCAAATGCAAAGCCCGCGGTGAAACGTGCGACATCTTCGAGTTCGGTAATTCCACGACGCTGCAACTGTTCGATATCGAATGCTGAGATCGCAATGGACACATCCTGGAGATTTTCTTCACGGCCACGAGCGGTGACGATGATCTCCTCGATTTCGCTGACTTCCTGCGCCAGAGCGGGTGTCAATGGCATACCGGTACCTAAAGTACCGACGGCAATGGCAGTCGCGATTGCGTATCGCTGTGGTCTGATCGCGCCCCGAATGCAGCGATTAGGTGTGGATAGCGTTCTCTTCATTGAGCGTTCTCCTGATTGGGCGGCGAAACCGCAGGTCGTTTCTTTGTTGAACAAGTTATAGACCAACTCTCCGGTGACGCCCAATGCATACCATTTCATTACTGATACCAAGAGTGCATACCCAAAGCATTATGGTCTGCGAATGACAGGCGCGGGGCGGATTCACGTCGACAGAATGCGGCTATGCAGATTTTGTATGCCGCGATCAGTTCACCGAACCGTGATTACAGAACCAGTACCGGCTTGATAACGCGCCCTGCAGCAAGATCATCGAGCGCAGTATTGATTGCCTCGAACGGATATTCCGTGACAATGGTGTCGAGTGGCAGTGCACCGTTGGCCACCCATTGAGCCAATTGCGGAATGAACACCTGTGGGTTGCTCGAACCTTCTACGATACCGGTCAGCGTACGCCCCATCGCCAATGCCGCGGGATGGAAATGGAATCCTTCGGACCAGTGGGGCACCGTCGCTAGCGCGACGTGGCCGCCGGGACGCACGCAATCCAGGGCCGCGTGCAGCGTCGTAACAAGCCCTGCCGTATCCAGGCAATAATCCGCACCACCATCGGAAATCGTCTGAACCTCGCCTACCCAGTCGTCCGCTGCATCAAACACATGCGTCGCACCGACCTCGAGCGCAACTTGGCGACGTTGAGGGTTCGGGTCGACGGCGATGATCCACTGACAACGCGCGATTCGCGCTGCCATAATCGCGCTCAACCCGACGCTACCCACACCGACACACACGAGTGATGCGCCGGGCTCGGCAGCAAACGTGTTGACGACTGCACCTGCCCCCGTTTGCACGCCGCAGCCGAGCGTCGCCATCAACGCCGGCGGCAGGTCTCGTGCCACACGTACGGCATTGTTTTGATGCGCAATGGCGTGTGACGCAAAGCTCGACTGATAAAAGAAAGAACCGTGCACGGGTTGGCCATCGGTCGTCGTTAACGTCGTTTCGCCGGCGCGGTCAAGTCCGCTGAAATTCAACGCCGGCATCTGCTGGCAGTGCGCTGGCTCGGCCATCGTGCATGTTCTGCACTGCCCGCAGTAACCAAACGTCAGTACGACCCGATCACCAATGGTCAGATCGCTGACAGTATCGCCGCATTGAATCACCGTACCGTAACCCTCATGGCCCAGTACGGCGGGTAGCGGATGCTGCTGTTGCACACCGATGTCGGTGTGACAAATGCCAACGTGACTGATCTCTATGAGGACTTCATCATCACGTGGCGCCGCAAGCTCCAGCGGCATCAGGTGCATGTCGCTGTCTGGTGTCAACAGAACCGCAGCACGAATTCTCAATGCACACCTTCGCCGGGGAACTGTGCCGGGTAAGGCCCAAGCGCGAGCATCATGGCACCGCCTGCCAATGATGCGACAACGACCACTTGCAGTGCGAAGGCATAACTTTGATGCCAGTCAAAAACCAGACCGAACAGAAACGGGGCGATGCCAGCACCAATGGAGAACGCGACGTAGAGCGACCCATAAATGGCGCCGTAGTGCTTCAGCCCAAAGTAGCGGCTGGCCAGATAGGCGAAAAGATCGAGCTCAGCACCCGCGGCAAACCCGACAATGACGATGGCAATCGTCAGCGTTGTTGGATTGAAGGTATCCACGTTCAGCAGCACTGCGGCCAACGCGGGCGACGACAAAAACACAGCGGCGACCAGCGGCGCCCAAAGATGGTCGAGCAGGAAACCGGTAATCAACCTACCACAAATCACGCTGATACCGATCAGACCTGCCAGCTTGCCAACCTCTTGCCGAGCGACGCCCTTGTCGATCAGCATTGGCACCAAATTGGTGATCAGCCCGGCGATACCGGCCGATACAAGTAACAAACCGACCGCCATCAACCAGAAGCGG
>JBCAZB010000095.1:0-8379 GCA_038533315.1 Pseudomonadota bacterium
CCAGTGTATGGTGCCTTTTACTTTGCGTTCGTTCCCGCTACCGCTACGTGTTTCCGGATCGTAGGAGCATCGAAGCTCAACGACTTCACCAGACTCGTTCTTGATGACATCATCGCAACGGATAATGTAGCCGTAGCGCAATCGCACCTCGCCACCGGGCTTCAGCCGGAAAAATTTGCGAGGGGCCTCTTCCATGAAATCGTCCTGCTCGATCCAGAGTTCTCGAGAGAACGGGATCTCCCGCTCGCCTTGCTCCGGTTCATTCGGATGATTCATTGCTGTCATCCACTCAACCTGATCCTCAGGATAGTTGGTCAATACCACTTTCAGTGGTTTCAGCACGGCAAATCTTCGTGGTGCGCTGCCCAGCGCATCCCGAACCGTCGATTCCAGCATGCCGAGCTCTATGAACTTGGATTTCTTTGTCACACCGACCTGGCGACAAAACTGACGAAGCGCATCCGCGGGATAGCCGCGTCGGCGTAAACCGGCGATGGTCGGCATACGCGGATCGTCCCAACCGTTAACGTGTCCATCATCGACCAACGCTTTCAGACGACGTTTGCTGGTCACCATATAGGCCACCTGCAAACGCGAAAACTCAATCTGTCGCGGCGGATAACCATGCGGAATCCGAGCGACCAACCATTCATACAAGGGACGATGATCTTCGAATTCAAGCGTACACAAGCTGTGTGTGATGCCCTCGAAGATGTCGCACAACGTGTGCGCGAAGTCATACATTGGGTAAATCGGCCAGCTATCGCCGGTTCGCTGATGGCTCGCATGTCGAATGCGATACAGTGTTGGGTCGCGTAGATTGATATTGGGAGATGCCATGTCAATTTTCGCGCGCAAGACATGTTCGCCATCACGGTACTCGCCAGCGCGCATCGCTTCGAACAACTGCCGGTTCTCGGCCACCGAGCGATCCCGATACGGACTGTTCTTACCTGGACTCGTCAGGGTCCCACGGTATTCACGAATATCGTCGGCGCTGAGACTATCTACGTAGGCATCACCGCTGTCGATCAGCGACAGCGCTGCCTCAAACAACCGGTCAAAATAGTCCGATGCATGCGTCAGCCGATCTTGCCAGTCGAAGCCCAGCCAACGCACGTCGCGCTGGATCGCATCGGCAAATTCCTGTCGCTCCTTGATCGGATTGGTGTCATCGAAACGGAGGAACGTCTTGCCGCCATACTCGCCACCAACGCCAAAATTAAGCGCGATAGACGCAGCATGACCGATGTGCAGGAAACCGTTCGGCTCCGGTGGGAAACGGGTCACCAGCCCATCGGGCAAACGTGACGCATCGACATCTTCCGCAATGATCTGGCGAATAAAGTCTTTTGGAGCGGCATCGTGGGAATCGTTTTGCATGGGTCTGAGTATCCTGCGCCGGCGCGCAATGGGTCTAGCCGGCTATTGTAACGGATGGTCCTGCTTTGTGTCGCCGTCATCCAGAGCATACGCTCGACGCCAGTTGCTCAGCGCACGACCGCTTGGCGGTAGTTGACGTGTCGTTATCGGCACCAAAGTTGATTCGCCGACGGTCGCGACTGCAAAAGAAAACAAGTAGTCCGTGGGGATACCCATTCGAACGTCTCTTATCACGATTTCTTCAGCCACTCGGTCAGCAACGATCCAGCCATGACTAAACCAGTACAGTCGCTTCACCGGCCAGTGATCGGCTAACGCCCGGAGCACTTCGATGCCTAGCGGCCGGCAGTACCAGCCATCACTGCGCGGCGACTGCCAGACAAAAACATACTGCTCGCATATGCTGGTGCGATCGCGGGCCAGCAACCGGAATCGCAGCGTATTAAAAGGCGTCGGTAGTGCCTTGACAACCGGCCCCGTGCCTAACGTGGTCGGCAACCCCGCGATGATCCGCCGCTCTTGGGTCGATTGCACGGTAACACTGAGCGCGAGATACAACGCGAGGCCGCCGAGCGCCCATGAGGCTTGACGCCTCCCACTCTCGATGGGCACACGCCGCGCGACTGGCCACAACGCGCAGGCGAGCAACAACCAGACTACAGGGTCGATAATAAACACGCTTCCGATACTGATAGGGTAATCGGAAAAAGGCTGCCAGAGTTGGGTGCCGTAGACGGTGAACGCATCCAGCAGCGGGTGGGTGACCAGCGCGAGCCAGATCGCCAGCAACAATGGCATGCCTGCATCTCGCAGTGTCGGCAAGCGCCTGATTAACCACCAGCATAAAGGCGCCGCAAGCGTTAGCCAGAACAGTGAATGCGACCAACTCCGGTGGTAGGTCATCTGTGCTATCGGGTCTTGATACCGGACCAGCACATCGAGATCAGGCAAGGTTCCCATCAAGCCGCCGACGACCGCCGCGCGGACGCCGTGTTCTCGACCGGCGACCACGTAACCTACGCTTGCACCCAGCGCGAGCTGCGATAGCGAATCCACCTAGTAGCTAACCAGAATGAGGCTCATCGTTGCCGCGAGCGGTCACCCGTCAGCGGCTTCCGCCGGCTGATGACAATCGGCGCACAATCCCTGGACCTCCAGCGTCTGCTGCTCCGCCAAAAAGCCCGCGGCCGCGGCTGCCTCGCGGATATGCGAATCGACAGTTTCTGTATCCAACTCGATCACCTGACGGCAGTTTCGGCAGATCAGAAACTGACCTTGATGTGCGTGGCCCGGGTCACTGCAACCGACAAAGGCGTTTAACGAATCCAGGCGATGCACGAGACCTGCGTCTATCAGAAACTCGAGTGCACGATAGACGGTTGGCGGGGCCGCTTTGCGGCCGCCTTCGGATAGGGCATCGAGAATGCTGTAGGCGCCGATCGGGCGATGGCTAGACCAGACAAGCTCAAGTACCCGGCGGCGCAACGTCGTCAGTCGACGGCCCTGATCGGCACAGATCTGCTCGGCCTGATTCAGCGCATCGGCAATGCACTGCGCATGGTTATGTTCGTGCTCGGAATGACTCATTGGTCCGTAGTCGAAATCTGGATATGCCGATGATAACCCAGAAATACGTAAAAGATTGCGCACGGAGCGTTTCACCTTCTCCGTATTTCGCTACAATATCAGTCTATTTGACGGCCACCTCGAGCAGAACGACATTCCGAGTTCGGCCGCCGCCCGTTTTGCCCTCAGGATTACGCACAAGACATGTTCAATTTCACCCTTCCGGATGGCTCGGTACGCCAATATGAGTCCGCCGTCAACGGACTTGAGATCGCCGAGGATATCGGTAAATCGCTCGCTAAAGCGGCCGTTGCAATTCGCTACAACGGAGAGCTGTGGGACCTCACACGCCCACTGCCACAAGATGGTCAGATCGAAATCATCACACGGGACAGTGATGACGGCCTTGAGCTGCTGCGTCACGATGCCGCGCACGTGATGGCACAGGCGGTGAAGGAGCTGTATCCGGAGACTCAGGTAACGATCGGCCCGGCTATCGAGAACGGGTTCTACTACGACTTCGCACGCGAGACGCCATTTACGCCCGAAGATCTTGAAGTCATCGAAGCGCGCATGCGCGACATCGTTAAACGTGATGAACCGTTGCAGCGAGAGGTATGGACGCGCGACGACGCCGTACAGTTCTTTCGTGCGGCTGGTGAGGAGTACAAAGCCAAATTGATCGAACGGATCCCCGCCGATGAATCCTTTACCTTGTATCGTCAAGGCGATTTCATCGACTTGTGCCGCGGCCCACATTTGCCTTCGACGGGGCGGCTCGGCACCGGCTTCAAACTGTTACGTGTATCAGGCGCGTATTGGGAAGGGGATTCGCGCAACGAAATGCTGCAGAGAATCTACGGCACCGCCTGGGCGACCGACAAGCAGCTGCGGGTCTATTTGCGACAACTCGAAGAAGCCGAGAAACGGGATCACCGGAAGCTGGGGCGACAAATGGACTTGTTTCATTTTCAGGAGGAAGCGCCAGGTTCGGTCTTTTGGCACCCAAAAGGCTGGGCACTCTTTCAGCGCCTGATCGACTACATGCGTGGCCGCCAGCGTGATGCCGGTTACCGCGAAATCCACACCCCGTCGGTCATGGATCGCGCGTTGTGGGAAGCCTCCGGTCACTGGGATACGTTTGGCGAACATATGTTCACCACCGAAACCGAGGACGGACGCGTTTACGCATTGAAACCGATGAACTGCCCCGGCCATGTGCAGGTTTTCAAACAGGGCATCACGAGTTACCGCGAACTACCGCTACGACTTGCTGAGTTCGGCACGGTTCATCGTTACGAACCATCGGGCGCATTGCATGGCATGCTGCGGGTGCGCGCGTTCACACAGGACGATGCGCACGTCTTCTGTACGATGGAACAAATCAAAGCGGAATCCGTTGCGATTAGCCAACTGATTTTTGATATTTACAAAGACTTCGGCTTCGAGGATATCCGGGTCAAGTTTGCTGACCGACCAGAAAAGCGTGTGGGTGCAGACGACGTCTGGGACCAGTCGGAGGCCGCGTTGTTGGCCGCCTTGGAAGAGACTGGCGTGCCATACACGCACAATCCGGGTGAAGGTGCTTTCTACGGGCCGAAGCTCGAGTTTGTGCTGCGCGATGCCATTGGCCGCGATTGGCAATGCGGCACGCTGCAGGTCGATCTCAATTTACCCGGGCGGCTCGGTGCGTCCTACGTCGGGGAAGATGGGCAAAAACACGTACCCGTCATGTTGCATCGGGCCATGTTCGGCTCGCTGGAGCGTTTCACGGGTATTCTGCTGGAGCACTACGCCGGCAATCTGCCCTTGTGGCTCGCGCCGCTGCAGGTTGTTGTTGCGACGATTACGTCCGACGGCGATGACTATGCAGCCGAGTTGGCCGGCGAGCTGCGGGCGGCGGGTATCGAGGCCGAGTCCGACCTGCGCAACGAAAAAATCGCGTACAAGGTCCGTGAGCACAGTCTGGCGAAAGTACCCGTCATACTCGCCGTCGGCAAGCGCGAGGTAGAACAGAAAACAGTCGCTATGCGCCGACTGGGCAGCAAACAGCAGCAAGTCATGGCCAAAGACGAGGTCATAGCCGCCCTGCTCGCCGAAATTGCGGAAAAGCGCAATTCTGCAGGGTCTGCCTGACGGCAACGTCGCCGCGAGCAGCAAATCTGGTCCACAAACGCTTTGGAGCTGCTGTGTTATGTGGAATCCGTCACAAATTCGAACAATAGTGACTCGGCTGTAATGTTAGGTGACCGCTAACTACCTATACTTCCTTGTGTCGAAGAAGGTTTAAGACCGTGTCACCGACAGACACGTGCCGACCGGGACAAACATGGTAGATCAGTTCAAGAAACAGGTAATGTTTTTGCATCCGGAGCCCTCGCTCATGGAGCCTTGTGCTGCGATGCTCGGCGATCAGTATTCGGTGCATATGGCGGCCTCGGGCACTGAGGCGTTAACAACACTCGGCATTACCCCCATCGATATTATTGTCTCAGCGCAGGATCTGCCGGGAATGACCGGACAGGAGGCTCTGCGCGAAGCCAAGAAGCGCTCGCCTCAGACGCGTGGCATCCTCATCGCCAACAGCGCGATGACCGAGGATGACATGGCGGCGCTTGTTACCGTGAAACATCTGAATCAGATTTTGAACGCCAACGTTAGCAGCGCTGAAATTTGCGCCGCGATTCTGCACGAGCTCAAGCTGCGTCAAACCGAACAATTGCCAAAACCTGCCAATGATCATTCGGCCGGCCCTCGAGAAGGGACTGCCTCAACCGGTAGCTTCCGAACGGATTCGATGCGCGTCGCTGGCGACGCGACGGGCAGTTACGAGGCACTGAAAGGCGATATTCCCGTTTTGGAACCGGGCATGTCAGCCGAGGCCCAGTCGCGTGCGATCAGCGAAGTCGAGTTGGTTGTGCTGACCAACGACTCCAGTTTTCTGAAGACCATTCGGGCAGCGACCGGTGCGAGTCATGTCGTCAATCACGCACCTAACCTGCAAGAGGCCGTCGACGTCGTAGAGGAAGGACGCAGTGGCGTATTAATCACCGATGCAGCCGTCGCGGTAAAGGACGTAGAGACGATCACCGCCAAGTTGCGTCGTCACATGCCGTCGTTGGTCACCATTGTCGCGGGTCGTCGCGAAGACGGGGAAAAGATGATGGGGCTCATCAGCGATGGACTCGTTTATCGCTTCCTGCTGAAACCCATTAGCCCTGGACGCTCACGCCTGGCTATCGAAGCATCGGCGAAAAAGCACCTAACACTGCTCAGCACAGACGTGCCCCTGACACCGAATGACGTTCAGGAAAAGATGACCGAAACCGGCATCATCAAAGGCGTCACCTTCGACTCAGGTCTTTTCCGTACAACCGATGTGCGTGAGACCAACATCAATATGCCGTCGCTGGACGACGACCATGATCCAAGCCTGCTGGGTCGCTTCAGCGAAATGCTGCGCTCTGTGCCACCGTTAGCGCTGGCCGCTGGTGCGATAGTACTGACACTAGTCGGCGTTTTCGCTTTGGGTGGTAGCGATGATCCAGCGAACAACCCGCCTGCTCCGGTGTCGACCGCCCAACCTGCACCAGCGAGCAGCGATGCGGTCACGCGACAGCCATCGCTCACGCAGAGCGAGCGTTTCTCGCAATCACTGGACCGTGCTGAAACGGCACTGGCAGAAGGTCGATTGGTATCGCCACAACAGGATAACGCCGTTTTTCATTTTGCCCAGGCGGCTGCCCTGAATCGCGATGACCTCGTCGTTCGCGAACGCTTGGAAAGCACGCTACAACGCGTGTTTACGGGAATTGAGAATGACTTGCTCGCCGATAATCTCGATAGTGCGGCGGCATCACTTGCTGTACTAAATGCCAATGTACCCGGACACCCACGGCTGGCCTTCTTCAACCTGCAAGTCAACAAGGAGCAATCGCGCCGCGATCTGGCCCGTGTTGAACAATTGTTAGCAGCAGGAGACACGGACGCGGCACGGACGACGATTGATGCCCTGGATACCAGCGGCGTCGTAGAGCCAACCATCATCGATGCGTTGCGGGCACGCCTGGCAACCACGGCGGATCGATCTTCCGGCAGCACAACCACGGTGCAACAGCCAGTAGCAGATACACCGGTCTCGGCTGCACCCGCGGAAGACCTACAGACCTTGCTGGATGCCGCAGAATTGCGGATGGCTCGTGGACAATGGGTGACGCCCGCCAACGATAGCGCACGGTTCTACTACGAGGCTGTACTCGACATTGACGAAAACAACACGGAAGCGACGGCAGGTTTGCAACGCGTCACTCGCGAATTGACAGCGGAAGCGCGTCGACTGATTCAAGCCGGCGACACGACTGCCGCACAACAAGCGCTGAATGCGGCTGTTTTGAGCGGCGCTAATGCGATCGAAGTTGAATCTATTCGTCGCCAGATCGAGGCCGCGGCGTCGACACCGAATACCAGCGCGCGACCGAGTGCAACGACAGCATCACCAACACGTCCAGCAGCCACGACTTCTTCGACGGCGAACGCCGCATCGGATTCCGATACGTCGCTACCACCACCTCCTCCGGCTACGATCCTTCGCGAGGCTGCTACTGTTGCCAGCGCGAATAACGAGACAACTTTACCGGAGGCCACCACTGCTGACCCGCAAGCCGGTACCGACGCTGTTGAGACCGAGACCGCAACGGCATCGACTGTCACGGAGGATTTCGAACTGGTCGTTGTCAGTACAACACCGCCGCAGTATCCCCGCTCCGCACAACGACGCGGCATCGAAGGCTGGGTAGATGTGCAATTCTCGGTAGGCGTTGACGGCACGACGCGCGATATCAGTGTGTTTGATAGTGCACCGGGCTCAATCTTTGACAGAGCGGCTGTAGATGCCGTCGCCAAATGGCGCTATGAGCCCCTACCGACCGACGATCCTGACGCGGTGAAACGAGCGCGGGTGCGCTTGGAGTTCGACCTCGAGCAGTAGGCTCACTTTTTATCAGACTCGCCCGGCAGCTGCGAACGCTGCATGCATGTCAGCAGCGATAGACAATGCGATACCGGCCGGCTCACGCGCACCAATATCAATGCCGGCAGGACCGCTAATAACAGCATCCAGATATCGCCGCGCACCGGCATCCAGTGTTGCCAATATTTTCTGACGACGATGGCTCGGACCCAGCAGGCCGAGATACGCCCAATGCCGTGTTTCCGCAAGGCAAGTGAGGTAGCGCGTATCCGTATCGAGATGGTGACTCATAACCATTGCGGCATCGAACTCAGCCCCAGCAAAATGTTCCGACAACACCGCGGGATCAACAACTCGAGCCTCGGCCTCACTATCGACCTCAGCCTCGGCCATCTCCAAGCGCCACTTCAGCGATTGGCGGTAATCTAGACCGATACGACCTAACACCGGATCATCTGTGG
>JBCAZB010000096.1:0-8373 GCA_038533315.1 Pseudomonadota bacterium
ATGAATTCGACTACGGCAGTGGATCGGTGACCGGCACCTTCGGCATCAACATCGCGGACCGCGAATTCGAAGCCGATGGCGAAGAAGCCTTCGTACCTTTGAATGAGCAGTTCAAATGGGGCGTATTCGGCCTGGGTCGCTACTCCTTCGATTCTTACATTCTCGAAGCGAGCGCGCGTATCGACCGCCAGGAAAACGAAACCAGCAACCTGAGTTTTGCTGGTCAGAGCTTCAGCGAGACGCAGACGACGTTTTCTGCAGCGTTCTCGGGCATCTATGAGATCAAGGACGGTACCAACGTTGGCATTAACCTGGCGCGATCGGAGCGAGCACCGACAGCAGAGGAACTATTTTCGAATGGCTTCCACCCGGCAACCAATACCGTCGAAATCGGCGATGTGAATCTGGATACCGAGGTCGCACTGTCAGCGGAGCTGTCTTATAAAACGACAGTGAATGACTTCAGCTTCGGCGCGAATGTCTACTTCATCAACTACAGCGACTTCATTTTCCTGAGTCCTACGGGCGACTTTTTTGAAGAAGGCGACCCATTCCCGGCACCGGAAGGTTTACCAGTGTTTGCGTACCAGCAAGCGGATGCCGAGTTATTTGGTTTCGAACTGGAAGCAGACTACTTCGCCATGGACAACGAGACCTGGCGTGTGACGTTTGACGGGCAGCTTGATCTCGCACGAGGCGAAACCACAGAAGCAACCACTTTCGGCGGCATCGCTAACGTTCGCGACGAGTTCACGCCGCTCGGCGGCAGCGCAACGACGGTCGCGGCAGGCGATTTGCCGTTCTTCCCGCCGATGCGTTTACTCGGTGGCGTTAACTTCGACTACAAGCCATGGCGTTCTAGTGTACGGCTGGAAGTACAACATGTTGCCGAACAGGACCGCGTCGGTGAAGCACCTGAGGGCAGCGAAGTCGACATTGCAGGTACGATCCCAACGGAGAGTTTCACTTTCTGGAATGTCTACCTGGATGTGCAGCCGTTCGAGAGCTTCCAGAACCTGACAATGTCATTGCGTGTTCGTAACCTAACGGACGAATTCGCACGGTCCTCGACTTCCTTCCTGGCACAGTCTGCGCCGCTGCCGGGTCGCGACATTCGGTTCGGCGTGAACATGCGCTTCTGATTGGTGGTCTGGGCAGCGCCCAGACCACCAGTCCTACGGACAGGACGGAAAGCCGGGTCACTCTTTGCGGGTGTACCCGGTTTTTTTTGGCTGGCGTTCAGGTTCGGTTGTCTACAATGTATGAGAGAATATCCACGCGCTTTCCCATGGGTGTGGAACCCGATACAGTCTCAAGAGTCAGAGTTTCTCAGTTGATTCAAACAACCAAACGATGTCACTGCTTCAGGAATTGAAACGCCGTAATGTCTATCGCGTAGGCATTGGCTATCTCGCTACATCATGGGTCGCCCTGCAAATGGCCGATGTGGTGGTGGAGAACCTGGATATGCCCACCTGGGCGTTTAAGGCGTTACTCGCGCTCATCGTGATCGGCTTCCCGATTGCCCTCGGCCTGGCGTGGGCATTCGAAATCACGTCGGACGGCGTCAAGAGAGACACCAGAGACGCATCCGGCAAAGCCGCGCCACCGGCGACGGCCAGCCAATACATTCAGCTCGCGGTTATCGCGATACTCGCGGTGGCTGTGGGTTATCTCGTGATCGATAAATTCAAGTCGGAGGCGGAACCGCAGTCGGTCGCCGCAGAGTCCGTCGAGCGATCGATCGTCGTACTACCGTTCCAAAACATCACAGCGGTTGAAGACGACACCTTTTTCGTCGACGGCATGCACGATTACTTGCTGACTCAGCTCGCGCGCCTCGGCACGCTGGAAAAAGTGATCGCGCGTCCGACAGCTGAAACTTATCGCGGAACAAACAAGCCGCTGCGACAAATTGCAGAAGAACTCGGCGTCGCGACGGTGCTCACCGGAGGCTTCCAACGCGCGGGGGACAACGTGCGTATCAATATGCAGCTGATCCGCGCGGAAACTGGTCAACCGCTATGGGCCAACACCTGGGATCGACGCCTGACGCTTGAGAACTTATTCGACACGCAAACGAGTATCAGCCGTGAAGTTGTGGCGGCACTGCAGGGCGCGTTGTCCGAGCAAGATCGTGACCAACTGGCGCGGCAACCCACCACGAATACCGAAGCGTTCGAGCAATACTCTTTGGGTCGCACGCTCCTCGCTCGACGCACAGCACCCAATATTCGCGCAGCGCTCGAGAACTTCGAGCGCGCGGTAGAGTTGGACCCGGAGTTTGTGTTGGCCTGGGTCGGCGTCGCGGATGCGAACGCCTTACTGACGAACTACTCAGATGTGCAAGACGAAGCGTCTTTTCCGTTGCGTCGACGCGCCATTGATCGCGCTCTGTTCCTAGACCCAGAATCCGGCGAAGCACTCACAGCACTGGCAGATCTGAGACGAGACCAAGGCGATAACGAAGCCGCAGAATCGTTTTTTCTGCAAGCGATCCAGCGGGCCCCGCACTATCCGACAGCACGACACTGGTATTCGCTCTTGCTTGGCAACATTGGTCGGATCGAAGAAGCGATAGAACAAATCCGCATCGCGCGCGATATCGACCCGCAGGCCGCAATTCTTGCCACCGCAGAGGCAAGCTTCCTGCTCACGATCGGCGACTATGACGCTGCCGATCGCGTCATGTTGGACGGTATTCGACGTAACCCGGACTTCCACAATCTCTATGGCTCGCGCGCCGAGCTGTTCGCATTGCGTGGCAGGATCGACGAAGCGTTACGCTGGCAAACCGAAGGCGCACGACTTGCACCAACCTCACCTGAGGCCCGCGAAACACAATGCGAACTGCAGGCGGTGCTCGGCATGCTCGACGAAGCGCAGGCTTGCGCCGAGCAACTCTTCAGAGACTTCCCACAATCGATGATTCCAGGCTTGTCAGAAATTGATCTGGTGATCAGCGTCCAACGTGACACGATGGACGAGTTCCTGGTGCCGGCGGAACAACTGAAAGATATGCCAAAAGGACTCAAGATCGGTATGGGGCAAGCCCATTTCCTTGGCAATAACATGCAAGATGCGCGGGTCCTGCTCGAATCGACTCGACCAGACCTGTTCGAACTAACGACAGACACGCTCGCACCGGGCGACATCACGACCACGTTAATCATCGCAGGTATTTTTTCCGCGGAAGGCGATGAGGTGAAAGCGGCGCAATTATTGAAGGCGGTAGAAACGTCCCGCGCCAAGTTGCCCTATGTGTCTACCGGTGGTGAATTTTCGCCGACGATTGCGGCGCTTGGCGCCGAAGACTTCGAAACTGCTGCGCAGTCCTTAAGCGACCCGCTGATACGATCACTCTGGTGGGTGTTTATTTCACCGGTTTTTGAACAAGACCGCGAAAACCCGACGTTCGCGGCAGCCGTGGAAACGCTGCGCGCCGAGATCGATCAACAACGTACGGCCTACCTGGCGAGTCCTGACTTGGGCCCTCTCTGACAGGGCAACTCAAATTAAACAGTCGTTCGCGTGCCCAAACGGCAGTCGACCGACGTTAAGTCGTAGCGGTAGCACCCGCGACTGCATCATTCGCTTTCGATGAGCGCTCTCGCCTTTGCTTCGCGGTACGTTCGGTGGGCAACTTCATGGCGACAAGCAAACAAGCGACACCGAGCAGCAACAGCGTCAAATCCACCATTGGCGCGGCGACATGACCATTGATCAACGTCTGCCAAGGCATCGTACCCGCTTGGATCGCACTGACTACAGGCAAGCCAAGTAAGCCCAAACCCACCAACGCCATGAGTCGTCGCGTTGTCCGATAATTATTCTTGGCAAGAAATGCATAAGCAATGACTGCAAACCACACACTGAAATAGGTGCTTCCGATACGCGTAATTCTTGCGGCCTCTTCACCAACGTAGAAGGCGTCGGCATAGAAAATCGCGACCGAGCCAACAACGATGCCCAGGCAGGCGCCGACGGTGAGCTTCGACAGCCGATCATAAAACTGCGGGCTCTTCTTTCCCTCAGAACTATTCGCACGGCGCTCGATCCAGACCATATTGCCCAGAGTGACCATCGCGCTTAAGCCGATACCTAGCAGGAAATACATGAACTTAAGCGCAATACCGCCATAGGTGCCGTAGTGCAGCGGCGAGATGGCCGCTAGCACGCGTGTCTCAGGCGACGGTGCATCGAGGCCAGTCAATGGTAGCGGTGCGCCCGAGATCGCACTGATTTTTTCCTGCTCGTAATACATGAGCTCTGAGTCAGGCGCGTAGTTGATGGTGTATTCGGCATTCTGGTCACCCCAGTGATTTACGAACACACTGACGGGGAGCTCGCCACTGTCACTGTGTGGTCGACGAGCAATGTCGTCCAAGTCGATCATCAGGCCGCTTATGCCGGAGCGCTCAACGGGCGGACCTTGAATCGCATTGATGACCTGCTCGGAATCTCCTTTGAATACCAGCACACCGGTTGCCGGTAACATCAACGCGACGACGCCGAGCCACGCACCGGTAAACGCCATGACGATTGAGAATGGCAATGTCCAAACGCCTAAAAAGTTGTGTGCGTCCTTCCACTTCACACGCACCGACTTCGTGAGGCGGAACTGGAAGAATTCTTTGAGAATTTTACGATGCGTCAGGATGCCAGTGATGATCGACAACATCATCACGATGCCAAAGATGCCGACCAGCCCACGCCCGATGGTGCGCCCGCCCAACGCTGCTGGCCACATCAAGTCGCGGTGAAAGTCGAGCAACCAGGTTGAAAGACCGTCACCTCTTTCGGGCAACAACGCGCCAGTGTTCGGGTCCCATTTTCGGCGTCGGAATTCGACCTCGTCATCAACACGAACATTCACCTGACCCGCGTAATAGGGTTCTGTCACACTCGGATACGTAACACCGACAAACGTAATATCAGCAAGATCATCCACTTCACCGATGAATGCATCCATTAGCGGTTGGACCGGTACCGCTCGCTCCGTGGGTGCAATGCGGCGCGCTGGATCTTCCCAGCTCATGATCTCGTGTTCGAACATCGCCAGCGAGCCGCTGAAGCAAACGACAAACAGCGCGATGCCAAGGCTGATGCCTGTCCATGAATGCGCATCGTAGATTCTGACGCGTCGGTCCCTATCCATCGTCGTTTAAGCTCCCGGTGGCGGCACAACGGCAACGGCCGCAACACCCAGTAGTGTAATCGTGATCAGTCCCAATGCGGGGCGCCATTGGCGGCTATCCCAGAAACACCAGAACATCAGGCCAGCCCAGATCAGTGGTGTGCCGAGAGCCATCCATAGAATCGTCGGTCTAAATGCTGTTGGCAACACAAGCAGCAGACCGGCGGTGCCTAGCACCGTCGCAGTTAGTGCCCAGATGATGGACGACGTGAGGCGGGGCTTACGCCACGTGCTCCAGCCGATGAACACAACAACCACCGCGAGGATAGTCCACTTGAGCATTAAGCGGCTCCGACCCCGACGTCCGACAGCAGCACCAGTCCTGAGCAAAGCGTGCCGACGGTAAGTGCCACAAAGCCAATCGGGACATGTGCTTTAGGTGCCAACGTTGCTGTGATTAAGCTCAGGGCGCCTGCACCAGCCAGCACAGCCAGCAAAATCGGAATGCCGCGCTCCCAGCCAACAACAACAGCCAGAACCAGCTGAATCAAGACAATGAAAGTCACGGCGCCGATGCGCAGGAGACGCGGCGCGTATTCGTTCTGCTTCACCCAAGCAATGGCGCTGCGCTTGGGGTGTGCGTGGTGCAGCAGGACACACGCGGCATAGATCAAGCCAACAGTAGCGAGCGTTAAGGTCATGTCGATCTGGGCCCTGAAAACAACACCGCACTTCGCCGCAGCCAAACCGATATTGGGGCGAGCGCGCTTAATACAAATGGTATTGTATATGAGAATTATTATTATTACTATCTGCAACAACGGTGCATCAGTGCCGCTCAATTGAATTTCCCAGCAGGCATTGTGATGACACCTAAACGACTTCTCCCCGCCGCCATCCTGGTCGGCATGGCTGTTCCTGGCTACGGCCAAGACACCAACAACATCGAGATTGACGAAATTATTGTTCAGGGGCAGAAGATCCGGCGATCACTCCAAGATACCAAGGAGAGTGTCGCGGTATTCGACCAGGACATTATCCAAGCGCAGCGCTTGTTTGATCTACGTGAGCTGTTCAACCAAACAGCCAACGCATTCGACCTCTTCAATGGTGAAGACTTCGGCATTCGCGGTGTCACCGCGAGTTCGGCCTCCACAGGCGGCGGTTCTGGCGAACTCGGGAGTCTCTTTTATGACGGCGTTGCACTGACCGGCTTCGCACGTCGGTTCGGCCCGCGTAGTTTGTGGGACATCGAACAGGTGGAAGTCCTGCGTGGTCCACAATCCACGAACGTAGGTCGGAACGCATTAATCGGGGCCGTGATTATGACATCTCGCGCACCAGACCCCACGGCATTTGACGCGGCCGTTCGTGTAGAAGCGGGCGACTTCGGAAAGTTCGGTTTTGAAGGCATGGTGAATGTGCCATTGACTGAGAACTCCGCATTGCGGGTCACGGCAGAGACGTTTCAGACAGACGGTTTCACTGAGAATGTGACGATTCCTGACGAGAACTTTGACGAGCGCGACAATCAGACCATCCGCGCACGCTACCTGACCACGCCGACCGATCGTCTGAGCATTGGTGTCACTGCACAATATGCGGAGACCAATCGCGGCCAGCAGATTTATCGCGCCGACCTTAACGACGATATTGAGCAACGCATCAACCGCGCTAACCTTGCAGCCAGGGAAGACTTCGAGGCGTTCTCGGGCTCGGTCAACATCGACTACGACATCACCGACCAATGGTCGTTCCAGTCTGTATCGGCATTTCTCGACGGCGAGTACGACCGATTCGATGATGACGATGAAAGTGCCGGCGGCGGTAGCGCTTTCCGTGGCCGAGCCGGGGTCGAGGATAATTGGTCGCAGGAATTCCGATTCACGTATCAAGGCGACCGCCTGAGCGGTGTCGCAGGTTTGTGGTACACCGAAGTCAATGTCGTCAACAACACGACGGGCCTGGTCAACCTCGCACCGGCTGATTTGGGTGTGCCGGCACAACTGTTACCGTTTTACCCGCAGGTGCTTGAGATCGACGTTTCGATTCCTGCGGAAAACACAAAGACCAACGCCGCGTTCTTCACCGAATGGGATTACACCCTCAACGAGAAATGGACGCTGTCCGCGGGTTTCCGCTATGACTATGAGGATCAGGACAATATCGTCAACAGCCGAAATTCTCTCGCACCGGGCAGCGAACTACCGGACCCAGCAGCGGCAGGTGCATTGGCAGATATGATTCAGCCAGGTCTGGGCCCCATTGTGCAAGGAGGCGTCGCGCAGGTTAACGCGTTGTTGCAAGCCTCTCTGATTCCCACCGACAACCCCATCGAAAACACCAGCTACGAAGCATTCCTACCTCAGTTCGGTGCCACGTACACGGTTAACGACGCTATCTCGCTAAGTGGCTTCTATAAACGCGGTTACCGTGCTGGCGGCACCGAAGTTGCCTTGACCGGCGGTGGTTTTGTCGAGTACGACCCCGAGTACCTGGACAACTTCGAAGTGTCGATGCGCTCGGAGTGGTTGGACGGTGATTTAGTGGTTAACGCAAACGGGTACTACGGCGACTGGCAGGATCAACAAGTGCAAAACTGCCCGGCCGGCCCGCTGTCTTGTGTCACGGTGAACGCCGGTGAATCCGAGATCATGGGCTTTGAATTGGAAAGCCGTTACGCCATCAACCAGGATGCGTCCGTGTACTTCGCACTGGGTCGCTCCGAGACAGAATTCACCGAGTTCGTCGATAACGAACTGGATCTTGCCGGCAACGAATTCGCGCTGTCACCCAACTACACAGTGTCGGCCGGTGGCACCTACTTCTTCACCGATGAGTTCTCGCTGTCGGGCAACATCAACTTCCAGGATGATGTCTGGAGTGACATCCAGAATTCAGCGCTGCTCGATGAGCGCATCATCATCAACATGAACGCGCGCTATCAGGTTGGCCGTTTCGATGTGATGGTTTACGGTCGTAACCTGACCGATGAGTTCTATCTGCAGTCTGACTTTACGGATCCGAATGGTGGTCGTTTCGTTACGCCAGGCGCGCCGCGCGAATACGGTGTGTTGGTGCAGATCGATTTCTGACGGGTGGAGGCCCGCGTTTGCGACAGCCGTCGAATCGCTGCGCGCCGAGATCGATCAACAACGTGCGGCCTACCTCGCGAGCCCTGATCTGGGGCCGTTGTAAATCTAGACTCTTGCGCAGTCGACATAATGCTGTCGGTC
>JBCAZB010000097.1:0-8333 GCA_038533315.1 Pseudomonadota bacterium
GCATCGATGTACAACACCGGGGGCAACACGGTCTGGATCAGCGAGAACGGCGGCGATAACTGGCAACGCAATACGTCGATCGAATCGTTGGCCAGCATCAATCAGAACAACGGCGGATTCTTTTTCGGCACGCCATTTGCGATGTCACCCACCAACGAGAATGAAGCCTTGATGGGCAGCGCCGGCAATGTTATCCAACGTAGCAACGATGGCGGCCGCAACTGGACGTATTCATCGAACGGCTTTACCGGCGCGCGTGTGCTCCAGCATGGTCGCGCTTTCGATACCCCGTCTGGCGAGCTGCAAGCGCTGTTTCTTGTCGACTTCGGTGCACTGATTACACAAGACAACGGTCAATCGTTCCGCACTCTGGCGGTACCGCGATTCGATGCGCGACAAACAACCTACGCGGGCGCTGTTCAGCCGGGTAGCAACGCACAACGCATCATCACCGCCGCGGGCACTTATGACGAGCAAGCGCTCATCGTTACAACAGATGGCGGCGACTCATGGCGAGACACGGGCTTAACCGGCTCGTTTGACTTTATCGGCTTCGACCCTGACGACGCCAACATCGTCTACGCCGGGCGCTTCAAGAGCGAGAATGCTGGCGACTCGTGGCAAACGCTATCGACAGCCGTCGACAACATGAACCTACAAGACGGCACGCTCTACAATTACGACGGCAACCGCTTGCGAGAATCAACCGATGGCGGCGAGAACTGGGCCTCTCCGTACCCGGCATTCAACTGCAGCATCGAAGGTGTCGTCGATCTGCCGAATGAGCCTGAGAGCATGATCGCGATTGGCCCGTGTGGCGTCTACAAACTCATCGATAACGAGTGGCAGCAACGTGGTCCGGCGAACGGCATCCCAAACGACGCTTTCGGCAGTCAGGACACCCGCGCTGTCGCCGTGTCGCCGGCCAACCCAGATTTTGTCTGTATCGGGAAATGGATCGCGTACCGCGGTCAGGCCAACGGTGTGTATTGCTCTGACGACGGCGGTGAACAATGGCGCGCGTTCATGTTCGACCTTGCACAGCCATTCACACCGTGGTCGCTCGCCTTCGCACCGGATGGACGCCTGCATATGGGTTCATCGCACGGCAACTTCATATTGGTCGATGCTGATTGAGCGAACTCGATCGCTAAGCACCGCCGCTATCGACGTGGTCAGCGACGCATTGATTAAACGCGGCGAGCGCGCCTTCAAAACGGCCAAACGTCAATGACGCGTTAACACCCGACGACAGGCCAGACTGGATGCTCTCACCGATCGCGAAGTCTTCCGCCAATGTATCCATCGTAATCGTGTGGTTCTTTTGCCAATGCGCGAGATCCCCTGGCGCATCGCGCCGACTGCCAGGCACCATCGTCAGAATACGCAGTTGTGAGCGGTTGGCGGCGATCGGCTCGAGCTGTATCCAGGCGAAGTGGTCTGACTGCACGAGATACTGGTTCGTCGGAAACACGCTATACAACACCTGAGCGTGATCCCGCAGACGCCACTGCGATTGTGGCTGCTCGCGCAATTCGGTCAATGAACGACGCGCGAGCACGGATCTGAGATGCGATCCGAACTGCTCGAATGTCGATAAGTTATCCATGAAGAACGGACCAATGGTGTCGCGATGTGCGACGCGGAAATGATAAGCCTCGATGCCCCCTTCCACGATCAGTTTCCAATTGGCGGCCACCTCCAGCTCGTCGCAATGCGCGATGCGATACTCGTCCGCGTGGAGCGCTTCGAGATCGCCGCTTAAGCCCACAAGAAATGGATCGATGTCCGGCGGCTCGCTGGTGTTCGCCTGCACCCAAACCCAGCCGTAGCGTTCGACGCCGCCGACGCGATGCAACCCTAGCTGCGATTTATCGATACCCGGGAACCCCTGCTGTTCGTGCGGTATGCCGATTAGCTGCCCCCGGTTATCCCATGTCCAGGCATGATACGGGCACGAAAAACGCCGCTTACAACCGTTCTTATCATCCACGAGCCGTGTGCCGCGATGACGACAGACATTGATGAATGCATGCACGTCGCCATCAGCATCACGAGTTAGCAAAAGCGGCAGGCCCGCCAGGGTACGACGAAGAAACGAGCCAGATTCTGGCAACTCGCTGGTATGCGCCAGCGGTTGCGGTGTTGCCGCAAAAATAGTCTGTCGCTCGGCGTCAAAACGGGCCGGATCGACATAGTGAGCCACCGGCTCTGAACTCACGTCATCAACCAGGTAAGCGGATTTGTTGGCATGCAAATCCAGTAGCTCTCGTACCAGTTTGGTTTCTGTTTCACGCTGCATCGATAGTCGCCTTACCATTTGGTAAGCGCAATCATGACTTACCAAATGGTAAGGCGTCAAGTATGATCTAGTCTTCGGCTCCAACATCAAGCGACCCATGACAGATACCCGAGACCAGTTTCTGCAAGCAGCACGCGACGCTTTCGCCGCACGCGGCTTCTACGGCACGAGCATTGCGCATATCGTCGAGTCGCTACCTTTCACCAAGCAGGCTCTGCTGCATCATTTCGGCAGCAAAGAAAAGCTGTATGGCGAAGTCTTACAGCGAATTTCTGAGCGACTGATGCGGGAGCTGGACACAGTCGCGGCTGCTCACAGCAAACCCGACCGACGTTTCGAGGAGACCTTTATCGCCTTCTTTGAGTCTGCCCGGTCTCATGCCGCGGACACGCACTTGCTGATGCGCGAGCTACTGGATAATCAGCGACGTGCCGAGACAGCGCGCAACTGGTATTTGCAGACATTCCTCGAAAGACTGACGCGCATGGCGCAAGCCGTACCTGATATGCAGTTTGATAACAAACAAGCGGCGCTGGCGTTCGTCTACCAGTTGCTCGGTGCCATCAATTACTTCGTGGTATCTGCACCGACACTACAAAGCATGTTTGGTCAGCGTAGTCACGCCAGGTTGCAGCGGCAATTCGCCACCGAACTCAAACGATTCATGCAGGTCGCCGCCCCGCTGTCATCCGGTTGACTTCCAGACCACGATTCCTCGCTGCGACCAACCACAGCATTTGTAGCACCCGACCATCAGGTATGTTGGTTGTGCTCTTTTCGTTGCGTCTTGTCGTGAGCAGAGTCGCGCGATATCGTGCAACGTCTCAAAGTAGAAACCGTATCGCCGTATACTCCCAAAACGTTACCTTTGGGCATCAGTTACGACCAAGGAGCTCTCATGATGAAAAGACTACCGGTCACGTTGCTAGCGTGTCTGTTGCTGTCCGGGTGTGGTTCGAGCACGCTTGGCAATGGCGCTACGAACCAGACCCGCGATCAATCCGCGGTGACGGTAATGACTTTCAATGTTGAGAACCTGTTTGATACCGAGGACGACGTCGGCAAGGACGATCATGCTTACCTGCCGCGCGATCAGAAGAACGATCCTGCGCATATCGCGAAATGCGAGCCGATCGAAGTCGACCGTTGGCGTCGGGAGTGCCTTGAGCTGAATTGGGATGAGTCAGCGCTCGAGTTTAAATTGACCCAACTGTCAAAAGTCATCCTTCAGGTGAATGAGGGACGCGGTCCCGACGTTATCGCTTTGCAGGAAGTCGAAAACGAAACCATCCTCAACCGGTTATCGAAAGAATTTCTGGCGGATGCTGGCTACCGTCACACCGTGTTGATTGAGGGGAGTGATCTGCGTGGCATTGATGTTGCTTTTCTGTCGCGGCTGCCATTGAGCGGAGATGCGACGCTACATGCATTCATACCGCGCGGGTTCCCGGATCGAGCCGCAGATACACGCGGCATCCTTGAGGCGACTTTTAAGCTGCCGGATGGCACGTCACTAACAGGGTTCGCCGTGCATTTTCCCGCTCCCTACCACCCAATTGAGATGCGGGAATTGGCATACGAGCGATTGAATGAGCTACGCGCGGCAGTCCCAGCAGACCACGTCATTTTCGCAGCGGGAGATTTCAACACGCCGACGCGCGAGATGACGCAAACCACCATCATGGATGATTTCGTACGACCTTTCTGGACGGTTGCACATGAGGTCGACTGCGCGGGCTGCCGTGGCACCAACTACTGGTACCGAGGAAAGACGTGGTCCTTTCTGGACATGATCCTGTTCGCGCCGCCCAGTGAGTCGTCAGGCTGGCAAATAAAATCCGGAGGCGTATTTATCGCCAACGAATATTCAGACCAGTTAAATTCGGACGGCACGGTAAAGCGGTTCAACCTGGAACGACGCGAGGGCGTTTCCGATCACTTACCGCTGGTGATGACGCTGGAACGCTCTGACAGACGCTGATCGTCAGAACGGCTCAATCGCGCCGCATCGCATCGAGAATCACGGCGAGCATCGCGTTGGTACCAACGACGATCGCACCGTCATCCGCTACGAAATCCGGACTATGCGGTAACCCGAAGGTGCCAGCCTGCGGGTTATCGATGCCCAACATATACATCACGCCCGGCACGCTCCGCTGAAACGAGCCGAAGTCTTCACTGAACGCCGGTATCACACCCGGTACCGGCGATACCGAGACAGACGGCGCCAGCGCGGCGATAGCGGCATTTGCATGCTCGACCATAGCGGCGTCGTTGTTGACGCCTTCCAACGCCTGCTTGAACGAGTAGCGTATCTGCAAACCATCGAACGACAATCCGTCCAACGCCGTTCTGATTTGTTGCTCAACGTGCGGGCGGTAGTCCAACCCGGCTGACATGACAAACCCGCGAACAGCGGCGTTGCTGCCGCTATCGTCGCCTTGCCCAAACAAATCAATGCTGATGAACGGCTCGGTCTGGAAAGCGAACAACTGATCAGGACCAACCGTGGCAACCTGAAAGAGCGCCGCGCGGATCTCTTTAACAGCTAATCCTAGATCGCCATCCCCGCTGACACGCACATCGACTAACAGGCGGCCGGCCATCATGCCGTCGGGTAGTACCGCCATTTGACCCACGGGGAACGGCGCGACGTGCACGGCAAAAATAGCATCCGGGTTAGCAGCGCTGAAGACAGCGTCATCGAGCATCAACTCGGCGCCTGTGCCCGCCTCTTCCGACGGCTGGAAAACTAGCATCACGCGACCGGGTAATGCGTCCTTAATACTCGCGAGCCCATGCGCGATGCCAACCCCAATCGTCGTGTGAATATCATGCCCACAGATGTGGTGCGCACCCTCGATTTCGGAGGCGTACGGCACGGGGTCAAGCGCGTCGCCTGCCACCGCATCCATATCGGCACGAAACGCGATCAGCGGTCCGGCCGGATCCCCCACCATCGTCGCCACGACACCATGTCCGCCAACGCCGGTGCGCACATCGAAACCAAGTTTGGTCAGACTGTCGGTGACTTTGCCCGCGGTACGAACCTCTTCGCCAGCGAGCTCCGGGTAGCGATGCAAGTCATGCCGAAAGGCCACGAGCGTTGGCTCGACGGCCTGGACAGACTGCATGGCCGTCGCATGCAATTCGTCAATGGTCGGCGGTTTGTTTGCACAGCCGCACAGCACTGCAGCCATTAACAATGCGTTGCAGAAACGCCCGAACCGTGAAAACTCCACTGAATCTATGCTCCAGCCGTAATACTACCGCTCTCGCAGTGTAACCGACTGGCGAGCCCGGCTACATTGACGCATGAACGGGCGGCTTGCTTAAACAACCAAGCGCACAGGTTGGGCGACGCGGTGCATAGCCACGCCAACGATTAACGTTGAACGCGCCCCGACCCGTCACCGCCCATCAGGTTATGGACCTCAGGCACCGTGACACGATTGAAGTCGCCCTGAATCGTGTGCTTCAGGCAACTCGCCGCCACGGCGAATTCGAGCGACTGTTGCCGGTCTTCATACGCGGTCAAGCCGTAAATCAATGCAGAGGCAAAACTGTCACCGCCGCCGACGCGATCGACGATATCGGTGAGCTCATAGTGCTTGGATAGTTTAAAACCACCCGCATCGCGCAAGCACGCTGACCAGCCATTACGATCCGCGCTGCGTGATTCACGCAGGGTCACAGCAATCGTTGACATGTCCGGATATTCTTCGAGTACTTTGGTCGTCAACGCTTCGTATTTGGCGGTATCGAGCTCACCACTCTCGACGTGAACATCGGCTTCGATGCCCAGCGATTTCTGGCAGTCTTCTTCGTTCGCGATGCCCACGTCGACATACTTCACAAGCTCGCGCATCACTTCCGGCGCCGACTTGCCGTATTTCCAGAGTTTACCGCGGTAGTTGAAGTCGCAGGAGACGGTGACGCCAGCGGCTTTGGCAGCTTTCACCGCTTCTAATGAAAGATCGGCAGCCGATTGACTGAGCGCAGGAGTGATACCGGTAATGTGGAACCAGGTAGCGTCTTTGAACACCGCACTCCAGTCGAAGTCGCCCGGACCTGCCTCACAAATGGCGGACGCGGCGCGATCGTAGACCACCTTCGATGGTCGCTGGTTTGAACCCGTTTCAAGAAAATAGATACCCACGCGGGACCCGCTACGACGGATGTCTGTGGTATCTACACCAAAACCCCGCAGTTCGCGGATCGCAGACTCGCCAATGTCGTTGTCCGGTAACGCGGTAACGAACTTGGCATCGAGACCGTAGTTGGCCAGCGCCACTGCGACATTCGCCTCGCCGCCACCAAACGTTGCCTCGAACGTGGGCGATTGAAAGAACCGTTCATGCCCTGGCGACTTCAGCCGCAACATGATCTCCCCGAAACTGACGAATTTACCCATGGCTTTTCCCCTGTGATCGCGCAGCCCTCACGATGCTATCGCTGCGCAATGGTTAAGGCCGCCCTCGCAGGCGGCCTGTACCGTTGTGTCATGCAGCGACGTTCTACGAGAACGCCAGACCACCATTGATATCGACGCTCGCGCCAGTCACAAAACTGGATTTTGACGATGCGAGATAGGTCACGAGATCAGCCACTTCGGATGCCTGTCCTTCGCGTCGCAAAGGCGTTGCCGCGGCGACGTTTGCGCGGACCGCGTCTTTGGTAAACGTGTCGTGGAAGGTGGTACTGATCATGCCGGGACACACGCAGTTGACACGAACACCAGCCGGCCCGAGCTCTTTAGCAAGCCCTCGCGTGAACGACATGATTGCGCCTTTCGATGTCGCGTAAGCGGCAGCGCCGGGCCCACCACCGTCGCGTCCTGCCTGCGATGAAAAGTTGACGATGGCTGAGCCTTCCGGCATTGCCGGTGCGACCGCCTGGCAGGTCAAGAAAGTACTGGTGACATTCAGGCGCATGATGCGATCGAAAAACTCATCGTCGAGTTCGGCCAGGTTTTTGCGTGCTACCAAACCACCAACGACATTCACGAGCACGTGTATCTCTTGCCCGTAAGCCGCTTTCGCCGCAGCGACCAGTTTTTCGACATCATCTTTTTTGGTCATGTCGCCGGCGACAGCAATCGCAGTGCCACCAGCTGCTTCAATCGCGGCCACCGTCTCGTCGCCATGGCTCGGATTGTTGAAATAGTTCACAACAACCTTGGCGCCCTCGGCCGCCAATTGTTCGGATACCGCTCTTCCAATATCGCGCGCACCGCCGGTGACGATCGCTACTTTGCCTTTCAAGCTACTCATGAGTGTTTTCCTGCTTGTTCTCGATGCGTGCGTCGGCACGCGAATATCGTCTTGTTAAGACGCCCCAATCGGGATAACGCATCGCAGCTGCCAACCCGTTCATGTGATCGCTAGTATACGCGCCGGACAGTCAATTGATCAACCATTTGTTATGACCAAATTTATCGGTAATACGTTTTTTTGGTATGACCAATTTAATTTAATAAATTGTTGTTTTAAATATTAATTATGCCTTTCTTATCGATAAAATCACAAAACTATTGCCCGAATTTGAAGAAATTTAGTGCCGGAATAAAAAATATTTTGGTAACATATCAGCGTTGACCACATTCGTCGGGGGCACTATTGCCGCTCGAAGGAACGGGAAAATGGCAAACGAAAGCAGGCTGTATCGCAGCGTGTTCAAGAAAATGTGCAAGCTAATCGACAGCGGCGAGTACCCGCCTGGTGGACGTTTACCGCCCGAACGCGAACTCGCCTCCCGATTCGGCGTGAGCCGCCCCACTATTCGCGAAGCGATCATCGCGCTGGAGGCACTCGATCGCGTCAAAGTGAAAACGGGCTCCGGTGTTTATGTCCTCGATAGTGCACCAGCTGCGCCCTCGGTCGATCCTCGCATTACCGCGTTTGAGCTCACCGAGGCGCGCGCAATGATCGAGGGCGAGGCCGCGGCACAAGCAGCGCTGTTAATTTCGGATGAGCAATTGCTCGAGTTGCAAGCCACGGTCGACGCCATGGCAGTGACAGGCGATAGCGAT
>JBCAZB010000098.1:0-8174 GCA_038533315.1 Pseudomonadota bacterium
CTGGTGACGTTCAAGCGATACATGCCGGAGATGTTCAGGCGATTCATGCGGGTGACGTGCAGGCAATCCACGCTGGTGACGTTCAGGCAATACATGCCGGAGATGTTCAGGCAATACACGCGGGTGACGTTCAGGCAATACATGCTGGAGATGTCCAGGCGATTCATGCTGGAGATGTTCAAGCAATTCACGCAGGCGATGTTCATGCGATTCATGCCGGCGACTTGCGGACTGCCAACGCCACCCTGACGTTCGTCGGTCGCGTCAATTCAGTCAGTCAGAATGGGCAGCTTGTCGACGTACTCGGTCGCCAATTAGCTTTCGATTCCGCTGTCACGCAATTTGCGGCTGGAGACAGAGTGGCAGGCTATCAGCTGACTGACGCGGTTGGCGCAACAGTCACCTTCGTCACGCCTTACAGCGGCGATCTGACCGGTGAACTGGTTGCTGGCGAAGTACTGGCGGTTGATTACAGTATTGGTGTTGCGAATGTCGGCGGTTTCACTGTTGACTACACCGGGCTGTCTTCGAACGGTTATGCACCAATAATTGGTGACTACCTGAAGACATCTGGATTCGGTCACAGCAGCGGACTGGTCGCGATGCCAGAGCTTGACGCGCAAGCATTAAGCCGATAAAAAAAGCCGACCATCCCGGGGTAAGGGGTGGTCGGCTCAAGTCTCGCCTCATCGTTTAGGAGAATGGAGGTTTGAGAGGTGGCTGCCAGAGCGATCAAAACAGCCACGATTAGAAGGTACCTGTTTCAGGTAGCCAAAGCGGTGATCGGAGTCACATTTTGTGGTTCGTCCGACACCGCTTTTTTTTACTCTCCGTTCGCCTTAGCGCGTAACTCGTCAAAGTAAGCCTGGAAGTTACGACGCTCGAGAGCTGTACGAATTTGCACTTTGACATCGTCGTAAGCAGGCGTCTCCGGCTCTTTGGCGTCCTCGCGCAGAATGACATGCCAGCCAAATTGTGTCTGTGTCGGCGTTTGGCTGTATTCACCATTGCCAAGAGCGACAACGGCTGCACTAAATTCCGGCACCATCGATTCTGCAGCGAACCAACCCAGATCACCGCCGTTGGGGCCTGACGGGCCCGTCGATTTCTCTTTCGCCAGTTCTGCGAAATCGGCGCCGCCTTTCAGTGCTGCGATGACCTCATTGGCGGCTTCTTCGGTCTCGACCAAAATGTGCCGTGCCTTGTACTGCTGAGGGCCAGGATTATTGACAAATTCCTTGTCGTACTCGGCGCGCACTGCGTCTTCTGAAACAGGATTATTCTGGATGTAGCCCGTGACAGCCGCTTGTGCCAGCACAGAGCGCCGCATCAGTTCCACTTGAGCGACCACGTCGGCGTCTTTCGCATAACCGGACGCGACAGCTGCATTGGACAGAATCATCAGGTCGCCCAAACGCTCGAGCAACATCGGTGTGTTTTCCTCGGTCGCTTTGGCGCCAGTTTGACCCTCAGCAAAAGCATCGAGCATCGCCTGCGTGATCTCGACGCCATCGATCGTCGTAACTGCTTGTGCGTGGAGAACGCTCGGAACGAGCGTCATGGTAATAAGCGCTGCCGCAGACAGCGTTTTTCTGATGTGCATAGTGCACTCCTCAGTGTTGGAAATTAATCGTCGGGCGCGAGCGCGCGAATGGATAACGCATGGATATCGGTTTGCATCATATCGCCGACAGCCGCGTAAACCTGTTGGTGTCGTTGGATTCTGGATTGTCCATCAAAGGACTTTGACCGGACAAACACGTCAAAGTGCCCCATACCGGATTCAGCGCCAGCATGACCGGCATGCAGATGCGATTGGTCTTTGATGCGCAGCTCCGTTGGATCAAGCGCCTGCTCGATGCGTTCACGAATCAACGCTACTCTGGCCTCATTCACGGCAGCACCTTCAGGTAGGGTTTGACGTTAACCTCAGCATAGACACCGGCAGCAACATACGGATCGTCAGCCGCCCAAGCCTCCGCGTCGGCCAGTGATTCAAACTCTGCTACGACAAGCGAACCGGTGAAGCCGGCGGAGCCTGGTTCCGGTCCGTCGACTGCGGGGTGAGGGCCAGCAATCAGTAGCCGACCTGCCGCTTGTAGCGCCTCCAGCCGGGCGAGATGCGCCGGGCGTGCTGTTTTTCTGGCAGCCAGGCTGTCCGCAACATCGGTCGCGATGATTGCATACCACATCAGGTGTTTTCCTCGTTCTCAAACTGGTCTTTCCCCATCACGACCAACGCGATGGCTTGACCGACGATGAACAGCACCATCAGGCCCGTGGCGCCGAAGACCTTGAAATTGAACCACGTTGCTTCTGAAAATTGGTACGCGACGATCAAATTCAATACCGCCATGGTCGCGAAGAATCCCATCCAGGCCAGATTTAACAGGCGCCATTGGTTCGGTTCCAGAGACACCGCGTCGCCGAGCATACGTTCAACCACCGTCTGACCAGAAAATCGCCCAGCCGCCCAAAAGCCGATGGCGAACGCGAGATACACAATCGTCGGCTTAACGAGAATGAAGCGAGGATCTCTGAAAAACAAGGTGGCTGACCCGAACAGAATAACGGCTGCGGCAGACCAGACGTGCATCTGCGAAACCGGTTTGCGAAGTAACTTCTGGCCAATCGGAATTAGCGGCAACAACACCATCAGCACAATGGTCGCGGCATAGATGCCGGCCTTTTTGTAAGCAATCAGCGCCAGGAGTAACGGCACAAAGTCGAGTAACAGTTGCATGGTGCTCGCGATCGTCGTCCAAACCGCTAGTTTACGGCAGAGCTCGATGGGTTGTCTCCCGAGTAACGCCCACGTCGCGTACAATAGCGGGATGACCGATTTGATCCAGATACACCCTGTCGATCCGCAACCGCGGCAAATCGCACGCGTCGTTAGCATGATTCGCGCTGGTGGGCTCGTCGCCTATCCGACCGATTGTTCTTACGCCCTCGGGTGTCACATCGGCGATAAACGTGCCATGGATCGTATTCGGCGCATTCGTCGTACCGATAAAGACCACAATTTCACGCTCGTCTGTCGAGACTTAAGTGAGATCGCGGCTTATGCACGGGTCGATAACTGGGCTTATCGGTTACTCAAGACCTACACGCCGGGTCCGTATACGTTCATTCTGCGCGCTACCGGCGAAGTGCCCAAGCGGCTGCAAAACCCGAAGCGCAAAACCATCGGCATTCGTATCCCGGATCATCCGATTCCGTTGGCTATGCTGGAATACCTGAGCGAACCGATCATGAGTTCCACATTAATGCTGCCCGGTGACGAGATGCCTGTCACCGATCCGGAAGAGATGGTTAGCCGGTTAAAAGGGCGCGTCGAGGCGGTTATTGACGGCGGTGCTGGTGGCTTGGAGCCGTCGAGTGTCATCGACTTAACGGGCGAACATGTCGTTGTGTTGCGACAGGGTAAGGGCGACACAACACAAATGACCTGACAGGGTCGAACGAGAGATCATCCCGGCGCGGAATGCGTTAGAATATGGGATTGAACAGCGCACCGTGGGCGTCAGTCCACAAGAGCTCAGAGCGTGTCTGAAGAATCTAATCCACAAGAATTACCGCAGGAACCCGACCTGCTGCGCAGTGCTGGAGCGCCTGCGCAGGCCGAGATGCCGTTTGCGATCGTTGAAGGCGAGCCGGTCACGCAGTTGCCGCAAGACCTCTATATCCCGCCGCACGCGCTCAAGGTGTTTCTGGAGGCGTTCGAAGGTCCGCTCGATTTGTTGCTGTATCTGATTCGGCGCCAAAACCTCGATATTCTCGATATTCCGATCACTGAGATTACGCAGCAGTATGTTCAGTACATCGATTTGATGCAGGAGCTGCAGCTGGAGCTGGCTGGTGAGTACCTGCTCATGGCCGCTATGTTGGCGGAGATCAAATCTCGTATGTTGCTGCCGCGTCCGGTCGAGGCGGACGACGAGGAGGCAGATCCGCGTGCCGAGCTGGTGCGCCGGTTGCAGGAATATGAGCGCTACAAAAAGGCCGCCGAAGATATCGATGCACTGCCGCGGCAAGAGCGGGATACGTTCCCCGTCGATGCGACCGTCATCGCACAGAAACGTGTCACCAAACTGCCTGATGTCACATTGCAGGAGCTGCTGCTCGCGTTCAAAGACGTAATGGCCCGCGCTGAAATGTTCGCGAATTTTCATCTGCAAAAAGAGCCGCTATCAGTGCGAGAGCGCATGACCAATATTCTGTCCGCCACGCGTGGTCGCGATTTCGCCGACTTCGTGACGCTGTTCGATCCAGAGGAAGGCCGGCTGGGTGTGGCGGTAACGTTCATTGCAATTCTCGAACTACTGAAAGAGCAGCTCATCGAGGTGGTGCAAAGCGGCTCATTCGCACCCATTCATATTCGTGCGGCGGAGGTCGAAGACCCGGAAGCCGCGCTGGAAGGTATTGAGGTCGAGTCAGACACCGCGCACTAGTGCGTGTCGCCTGCGATCTCCGGAAACGTCACAGCATGGATAACGAACAACTTAAACACTTTCTCGAAGCAGCGTTACTGGCGGCATCAGATCCGCTCAATATCGACGCGCTGCTTAAAGTCAGCCTCGCGCGCCCGAATGCCGAGGAGGTCACCAAGGCGGATATTCGTGAGGCCCTGAAAGCGCTCACCGACGACTACGCGCCCCGCGGGATCGAGCTCATCGAAGTCGCATCGGGTTTTAGAATCCAGGTGCGGCAGGCGATGGGTGCTGAATTGGTTGGTCTGTTCGAAGAACGGCCGCCGCGTTATTCGCGGGCGTTCTTTGAGACGTTGGCCCTGATCGCCTATCGTCAGCCGATCACCCGCGGCGAAATCGAAGATGTCCGTGGAGTCGCTGTCAGTAGCAATATCATTCGCAGCATGTTGGAGCGCGAATGGGTGCGTGTTGTCGGTCATCGGGATGTGCCGGGTAAGCCAGCGATGTTTGGCACCACCAAAGCGTTCCTCGACTATTTCAACTTGAAAAAGCTGGATGACTTGCCGTCGCTCGCAGAGCTGACGGATATCGAGAGTCTAAAGATTCAACTGGACTTGCCGACGGTCGACGATGGCAGCAACAACCCACCGGCCATTGCTCAAGTCGAAACCGACAATGCCGGCGGTGATGACCATGATGCTGTTGCAGAAGCAGCCGCACCAGCCGAAGATGGCGAAGCGTCAGCCGATGCCGGAGCAGCCGAAGATAGCGACGACGATGCGGAAGCCGAAGTCTTGGCATCAGCTCCGACTGACGAGGGTTCAGGCGAAGTGACAGACGATGCAGCGTCAACCGACAAGGCGGACTCGGTCGCTGGCTAATGGCAGATCGCGCGCAAAAGGTACTGGCGGCAGCAGGCTACGGTTCTCGGCGCCAGATCGAGCGCTGGATCGCGGACGGTAAACTCAAGATCAATGGTCAGGTTGCATCCTTGGGTGCCACGCTCGAGGGTGACGAGAAGATCGAGCTCGATGGCAAGCCGGTCAGTATCCGAGCCTCGCAAACCGCGCGCCATCGTCACATTCTGTACCACAAGCCGATCGGGGAGATTTGCTCGCGGAACGATCCGGAAGGGCGGAAGACGATATTCGACAGCCTGCCTAAACCTGGATTAAAACGCTGGATTTCAGTTGGCCGACTGGATATCGCAACGTCCGGATTGCTGTTGTTGACGACGGATGGTGAGCTCGCCAATCGTCTGATGCACCCGTCGTATGAAGTCAGTCGGCAATATGCCGTACGCGTGATGGGTAAGCCCGATGAGGCAGCATTGGAGAAATTGACGTCCGGTGTAATGCTCGATGATGGTGAGGCACGGTTTGACGGCCTGCGGGCAACCGGCGGACAAGGCGCCAACCAGTGGTTTGAAGTCAGCTTGAACGAGGGGCGGAATCGCGAGGTAAGACGTTTGTGGGAAGCGATCGATTGCAAAGTCAGCCGCTTGATCCGCACCGCTTACGGGCCGATCTCGTTGCCGCCCAACGTCGCCAAAGGCCAATACCGCGAACTCAATTTCACCGAGATCAAAAAACTCTACATAGCCGTCGGTTTGAAAGCACCGGATGCGCCCAGTCGTGCGAGCCGGGCGGGGCGTCAGTTTCGACAGCGCCGCAAAACGCGCTGACTGCCGCCTGCGATGACTACTGCGCGTTAACGCTTTGTCCGGTAACGCCACCGACCGTATCGCAAAGAAAATACAGGAATGCCGGTGTCACCTCGTCAGGCGTTTTTAATTTGGTCCGATCTTCGGCGGGGTAGGCTTGCAGTCGCATGTTCGTGCGTGTCCCGCCGGGGTTAACCGCATTTACGCGCACATCTGATGCAGACAGTTCATCAGCTAGTGTCTGTGCAAGACCTTCGATCGCAAACTTTGACACGCTGTAAGCCCCCCAGAAAGCGCGGCCCTTCCGGCCCACGCTGCTGCTAGCGAACACGACGGACCCTTTGGCCGTTTTCAATAGCGGAATACAGACTTTGGTCAATGCGAATGGGGCAGTGGTATTGACGTGCATCACTTGTTGCCAAATCGTCCCGTCGTATTCTTCGATATCCGTCATTTCACCGAGAATGCCGGCGCAGTGCACCAAGCCATCGAGCCGGCCGAAATCGGCTTTGATTTGTTCAGCAATGCTCAGGTAGACGCCGCCATCTGCTTTCAGGAAATCGAGTGGCAGCATCACAGGTGTTGGCCCACCACTTTCGACAATAGTGTCGTAAACCGCCGAGAGTTTTTTCTCGCTGCGACCAAGCAGGATGACAGTCGCGCCGAAGGACGCCGCTTGAACGGCCAGCGCTTTGCCGATGCCGTCACTGGCGCCAGTGATTAGGATAACTTTGTCGTGTAATGCGTTGGCGTCTGGCGCGAACTGAGTCAGCGTGTCTGAGTCGATAGTCGTCATTGTTTTTCCGTCTAAAGCGTCGTGCGCGCGCTGCGCCACGCTAACCACAACAAGTATAACGCGCCCGGTGTACGACCAGTACGCTTCATTCGTAGTAACGCCTGTTTGCAAGTGCGCGTAATCATGGCGAGTCCGCCACGATCATTAGTGATCGTAGCGTCCAGCATCCCATCCGGGGCATCCGGGGCATCCGGAGCATCGAGTTGGTCCAGCGATATACTGCGTGGCAGCTCGAGTAGGGAAAGCCAATTGCTACAGTCTCGTAGCATTTCGGGTTGCGCAGCATTGTCGAACGCGATCTGCAATGCGGCGCCGTAGTGTCTGTAGGCATCAATTTGCCAGTCCGTTGCGTTCTCCGGCGTGCGTCGCTCGATGATTCGTTGCGCTAACACCACCCATTCCTGCATGAGCTCACGTGTCCGATCGGTCGCCACCAACGCCTTGGCCAAGCGTTTGCTGGCTGGATGTCGTGCTTCGCCATTGCGCAGCCTGTCGAGCTCGTCGTGCCACCAGGCGAGCTGCGTTTGGCAAACCTGTTGCTCGGCGCTGGTGTGCGCGCTTTTAATCACACAGTTTCGGAGTGCGAAAACGGCACGCAACAGCTCGCCTTGTTGAGGCGGCAGAAACGTGGCGCTCAAAGACAGGATCTCACCGCTCAGGTGGTCACCGAACTCATCGAGTGTTGTCACTCTTGCGTATCGTCCGTCTGCGAAGACAGGGTGCGCACCTGGCTGTCCAGACTATCTAGTGTCTCGATCGGTTTCTTGGTGGATACACCGAGCTCAACAAACTTGCGTGCGCCAGGCAGGACATTGCGCTCCAGCGAACCGACTGCCTGGTTGTAGGCTTTGATCCCGCCATCGAGCTGCTTGCCGATCTTTGCCATATGGCCGGTAAAAGCCGCGACGCGGCCATGCAGATCGACAGCGAGCTTACGAATTTGCTCGGCATTCTCGGCGAGAGCCAGTTGGTTCCAGCCGTATGCGACGGCTTTGAGTAGTGCGACGAAGCTTGTCGGCGTTGCCAGAATAATATTCTGCCGCAATGCATCGTCGATTAGCCCGGCATTTTCGGCTAACGCGGCACTCAAAAACTGATCGCCGGGAATAAACAGAATAACGAAGTCCGGACTGCGCTTGAACTGAGACCAGTACGACTTGCGGGAAAGCTCCGCGATGCGCTCGCGAACTTTGCGCTCATGGCGTTTCAGATGCGCCTGGCGTTCTTGGTCGTCGCTTGCCTCAATCGCACTCAAATACGCATCAAGCGGCGTCTTGACATC
>JBCAZB010000099.1:0-8148 GCA_038533315.1 Pseudomonadota bacterium
CTGTTCGTGGTGGGCGGCTGTGCGCTGTCCGGCAAGCCGTTGGACGTCGCAGAGATGACAGCCGACGAACAGTGCTGACAGGAACATCAGCCACTTGCGGAGCTGGACACGGGGACCGTTCGTACGCATGACCTCATTACTCTCTAAATCGTCAGGGGCTGCGCATGATCGCACGCCCGACCAAAAGACGCATTAGTTGCCATTCAGCGCCGCGTCACGCGTATCCTACGCACCATGACGAATCGCCAAACGCCCGGCTTCCAGACCCTGCTGCCCGAGCAGATCCTTCGCTGTGTTGAATCGACGGGCCTGCAATGCAATGGCGACCTGCTGGCACTGAACAGTTATGAGAATCGAGTCTATCGGGTAGGGCTGGCAGACGACCAACGCGTGGTCACCAAGTTTTATCGTCCGGCACGCTGGTCAGACGAAGCTATCCTCGAAGAACATGCATTCGCGGTCGAACTCGATGCATTGGAGGTACCCGTTGTGCCACCGGTAGCGACCCGCGGCCAGACGCTGCACCGTGTCGACGAATTCCGCTTCTCCGTGTATCCGTTTATGCCGGGCCGTTGGCCCGCGCTGGATACGACCACGACGCTCCGCCAGCTAGGCCGGCTGTGCGCACGCATGCATCTGGCTGGTGAGCAACGCATGTTTGAGCATCGACCCGAGATAGAGCCGATCAGTTTTGGCTACGACTCGCGCGACTTTTTGCTCGACAACGAGATCATCCCGCCAGACCTGGAAGATGCCTATGCGACGCTGGCCGATGATCTACTCGAACGCATCGATTTCTGGTTCGACGCTGCAGATCACGCGCGACGGCTTCGCATCCATGGCGATTTGCATCCAGGCAATGTGCTGCAGCACGGCGAAACACTGACGATTGTGGATACCGACGACGCGCGCACCGGTCCGGCCATTCAGGATCTATGGATGTTTCTTTCCGGCGATCAGGATGAACAACGACAACAACTCGAGCCGTTGCTGGAAGGCTACCGAACTTTTCGTCCATTCGCGGACGACGAGCTCGCGCTGATCGAACCGTTGCGCAGCCTCAGGCTAATGCACTACGCCGCATGGCTCGCTCGGCGCTGGCAAGACCCGGCCTTTCAGTCGGCATTCCCGTGGTTCGACAGTGTCCGCTACTGGAACGACCATATCCTCGCGTTGCGCGAACAACTCGCCTTGCTGCATGAACCACCGATCTACGCTGGCTAAGAATGATGTTATTTGACCGCCGTGCTGAACGTACCGCAGGCGAGTACGACAGCGTCTTCACTATCGTACAGCCCCACGGCAAAGCCTTCGAAATCTGTGAGGCTGCCTTGCAGCCCGGTATCGATATACGCTTTCCATTGCTTTGCGACATCTCCGCGAACCGGACCGTATCTCGGCAGATCGGTTGCTGCCGCGCAGTTCGCATCAGGCTGCAATCGCAACCAATGCGACGCTGGTTCGATGCCATCCAAGGCACCCGCGAGAATCAACGCACCCTCCGCCCAGGTCATGACGACAAAGCCCAGCGTAGGAGGCGAATCATCGACTAACTCCGCCATCGCCAGATCGGCAGCAAGCATCTCCGGCACACGCTCACTTAGCGCCCTGTTGAGCGGTGGTAGCTGGTCAGACAAGACGGTTGGCTTGCGCTCACAAGCCGCCAACGCCAGCATCAGTAGTAACCCAAACGTGGTGCTAGCTCGCCACATGGGTCTTTAGCGCCGAATCTGGCGCGTTGCCCGCCAGTACAAAATCAGAATTAGCCCAAACACCATGCCGCCAAGGTGCGCAAAGTGGGCGATTGAGGAATTGACGCGGGTTAATCCCAGATAAAGCTCGAGCGCTCCATAACCGATGACAAAATATTTGGCTTTCATCGGTATCGGTGGGAACAGCAACATGATTCGCTGGTTGGGGAATGTCATACCAAATGCCAGCAGAATGCCGAACACGCCACCGGATGCGCCGATGGTGCGGCTGTAGAGGTCCGCGCTGAAATAGGCTACGGCCAGCTGCACGGCAGCGGCGCCCACAATACAGACGAGGTAGAACCAGGCAAAGCGCTGCGAGCCCCAGACTTCTTCGATAGTGCGTCCGAACATCCACAGGGCAAACATGTTGAAACCCAGATGGTAGGCATCGGCATGCAAAAAGGCGTAGCTGACCGGCTGCCAGACCTGAAACCAAGGCGATCCGAGCGCGTAGAGTGGCAGGTATTGCGCGAACAGGCGCTCCAGACCAAGCGCTGGTCCGGCTACGAACATCGCGAAGTTCGTCATCAGCAGAAAAAAAACAACCGGCGGAAATCGCTGCGGCACCATAGAGTCGACCTGTCGAAGTGAGGTTGATATTGTCGCTTGAGACAGCAAAGTATACCGTCCGAGCGGCGGTCGCGGGCTGTACCGCCAGCGTCCCCGTCAATGGCGATCTGCTGCCAACTATCTGGAATTCAATGACCAAGCCTCACATTCATGTCCGCGGCGCGCGGCAAAACAACCTGCAAAATCTCGATTTGTCTCTGCCACTAAACGAGATGATCGTCGTGACAGGGGTTTCCGGGAGCGGCAAGTCGTCGCTCGCGTTTGACACCATTTACGCCGAAGGTCAGCGACGCTACGTCGAGACTTTTTCACCCTATGCACGACAGTTTCTGGACCGCATGGACAAACCCGCCGTCGACCAGATTCAGGGCATACCGCCGGCCATCGCGATCGATCAAACCAATCCGGTACGAACGTCGCGCTCAACCGTCGGCACAATGACCGAGCTGAATGACCATTTGAAGTTGCTGTTTGCTCGTGCAGCCGATTTGTATTCCGAATCCGGTGACGAAATCATCCGTCGCGATCATCCCGAGACTATTTGGCAACAGTGCTTTGAGCAGTTTGCCGATCGTCGCGTTGCCATCTGTTTCTTGGTGGCAATCCCGGACTCGTTCGACAGCGACGAGATTAAACGATTCCTGAACCAGCAAGGCTACACGCGGATTCTGCGTGAGGACGCTGCGTCACTTACTGTTGTTCAGGACCGTATGCGCCTGACTACGGACAAGCAGTCTCGGTTTATCGAGAGCGTAGAAGCGGCGCTAAAGCGTGGCGAGGGGCATGTTGCGATCAGCGATATTGACACACCTGCTGATGAGCGGAATTTCTCAAGCCACCTGTACGACGCG
Organism: Pseudomonadota bacterium; assembly: GCA_038533315.1. GTDB lineage: Bacteria > Pseudomonadota > Gammaproteobacteria > Steroidobacterales > Woeseiaceae > CALBPI01. Next base: position 3,176 of record JBCAZB010000099.1, read on the forward strand.
CGTACCAAAGTGACTTATCGCGATCCCACACCCAGCATGTTCAGTTTTAACTCACCGCTTGGTGCTTGTCCGACATGTCGCGGCTTCGGGCGCACGATGGGCATCGACTATGATCTTGTGATCCCCGACCATAGGTTGAGTCTGCGTGACGGCGCCATCAAACCGATACAGAGCGGCAGTTTCGTTGACCTACAGCATCGGTTGGTCAAACGCGCGTCCGCTTTTGATGTTCGTGTTGATGTACCCTACAGCGACCTCAACAAGCGCGAGCGCAATTGGCTGGTAGAAGGCGAACAAGGCGACGACAATCACTACTGGCCTGGCATCAAGGCATTATTCAAGTGGCTTGAGAGCAAAGCCTACAAAATGCACGTCAGAGTGCTGTTGTCCCGGTATCGCAGCTACGAGACGTGCAGAACCTGCAATGGCGCTCGCTTGAAACCTGAAGGTCTGCGCTGGCGTATCACCGGTGGCGTCGACCAACGCGCACTGAACGTCCACGAGCTGACGCTGCTGCCGATCAGAGACTTACGAGAGTTTTTTCAGCACCTGAAACTGCGCGATGGCGACGCGGAGGCTCTCGATCAATTGCTGCGAGAAATTCGTACCCGTATCGACTTCCTCGATGAGACCGGGCTCGGATACCTGACGCTGGATCGCCAATCGCGTACGCTGTCTGGCGGCGAGGTGCAACGGATCAATCTCACGACGGCACTCGGCACTTCTCTGGTCAATACGCTGTTCGTGCTCGACGAGCCATCGATTGGCCTGCATCCGCGCGATGTCGGCAGGATCAACCGCGTGTTGACACGCCTGCGCGATGCCGGTAACACGCTCCTGATCGTCGAGCATGACCCACAGATCATGCTAGCCGCTGATCGGATCATCGATATCGGCCCAGGCCCCGGCGAGCGGGGCGGCAATATTGTTTTCAATGGCAGCCTTAAACAATTGCAGCGCAGTCGTGTCTCGCCGACGGCAGCTTATTTATCCGGAAAAAAACGCGTCGCGACGACGCGTCAGCGTGACCGCAAAGTGGGCAAGCACAGCATCGGTATTCGCGGTGCATCGGCCCATAACCTGAAGGCGGTAGACGTCGACTTTCCACTGCAGGGGCTCGTCGTTGTGACCGGCGTCTCTGGTAGCGGCAAATCGACACTCGTGGGCGACATCCTATACCCAGCGTTTCGGCGTGCCTTACATGGTCAAGGCGAGATGCCGGGCTCGCACACGCGCATCACTGGGAAACACAGGATCGACGATATCGTATTTGTCGATCAAAAGCCGATTGGCAAAACGACGCGCTCGAACCCTGCCAGCTTCGTCGGTGCATTCGATGCAATACGCAAGCTGTTCGCGCGTCAACCGCTTGCCATCGAGCGCGGCTACAAGCCGGGTACCTTCAGCTTCAATTCTGGCGACGGGCGTTGCCCAACCTGTGGGGGCACCGGATTCGAGCATATCGAAATGCAGTTTTTGTCGGATGTCTACCTGCGCTGCAGTGACTGCGATGGGACTCGCTATCGAGCGGAAACACTAGAGGTCAAAATCTGGCCTGATACTGTCAATCGCGGCCTGTCTATCGCGGATGTACTCGACCTTACCGTCAATGAGGCGCTGACTTGTTTTGCCGATGATGCAGATATCCAGCGTGTGCTCGAACCGCTGGTCGCTGTGGGACTCGACTACGTAAAACTGGGACAACCCGTTCCAACGCTATCCGGCGGCGAAGCACAACGCCTAAAATTGGCAAAGCACCTTGGCGAAGCACGCAAGACGCGTGGCACGCAGAACAGACTATTTCTGTTTGATGAACCGACGACGGGGTTGCACTTTCAGGATATTGAGAAACTACTCGGCGCTTTCGACCAATTACTCAACGAGGGCAATAGTATTGTTGTCATCGAGCACAACCTCGACGTGATCGATGCCGCCGACTGGATCATCGATCTAGGCCCGGAGGGTGGTGAGGGTGGCGGCCAATTGTGCTTTGCCGGCACGCCGGACGCGCTTGCTGCAAGAACAGACAACGACACTGGCCGTGCGCTACACGATTACCGCACGGCAAACGATGCGATGCGAGCAGCTCGGGATATCGCAGGGCGCTATGAACTGACAGAACGCGAGAGCAGCAAGGCGTTGCCGGACATTCAAATTGTTCAAGCGAGAGAGCACAACCTGCGCAACATCGACGTGACCGTGCCGCGCAATCGCTTCACCACAATCACAGGCGTGTCCGGGAGCGGCAAGAGCACACTGGCGTTCGACATCCTGTTCAACGAGGGCCAAAGGCGCTATCTCGAATCACTGAACGCCTACGCGCGACAGTTTGTGCAGCCCGCTTCGCGTCCAGACGTTGATGCGGTCACCGGTATTCCGCCAACGGTCGCGATCGAACAACGCACCAGTCGTGGCGGTCCCAAATCGACCGTCGGTACCATGACCGAGGTCTATCATTTTCTGCGTTTGCTGTTCGTCAAACTCGGTACAGCGCACTGCCCGGAATGCGACACCGTGATCGCACCACAAAGCGAAGACCAGATCGTCGACCTGATCAGCAAGCGCTACAGAGGAAAACAGATTCGCGTACTTGCCCCGCAGGTCGTCGCACGCAAAGGGTATTACACCGACCTCGCGAAGTGGGCTGCGAAGAAAGGTTTCACCCATCTACGCGTCGATGGCGAGATGATACCGACCAAACCGTGGCCGCGTCTCGATCGGTTCAAGGAGCACGATATCGAACTTCCGGTCGGCGAGCTAACACTCGACAAAGCCTCCGAGAACACATTACGCGGTTATGTCCATGCCGCGCTGGACTTCGGTAAGGGTGTCATTATGGTCGAGCAGTCTGTGAACCAGCAGGCATCGCCAGAACTGTACTCCACTGAACGGGCTTGTCCTTCTTGCGGCTGTAGCTTCCCGGAGCTGGATCCCCGACTCTTTTCGTACAACTCACCGCATGGTTGGTGCCAGTCCTGCACCGGGACCGGGATCGAACCCAGCGACGACGACACCGCTGAGACTTGTGGCAGCTGTGATGGTCAGCGCCTTTCTCCAACGAGTCTTGCTGTTAGATTCCGAGGCAAGAACATCGCGCAGTATGCCGACCTGTCGGTGCAATCCGCTTTAAGCCATTTCGACGCATTGAAATTGAATGGCCGCGACAAAGAGATCGCTAGAGATGTGCTGCAAGAGCTGCGCGCTCGGTTGCACTTTCTGAAGGATGTTGGTTTGGGTTACCTGACGTTAGCACGGGCGGCACCAACATTGTCCGGCGGAGAGGCGCAACGTATTCGGCTGGCATCACAGCTTGGCTCGAATCTGAGGGGCGTGTGCTACATACTCGATGAGCCGACCATCGGCTTGCATCCGAGGGACAACGCCAAACTGCTGGCGACGCTGCAACAATTGCAAGTCAACGGCAATACTGTAGTGGTTGTCGAGCATGATGAAGACACGATTCGTGGCGCGCAACATGTCATTGATGTCGGGCCTGGTGCGGGTGTGCGAGGCGGAGAAATCGTTGCAACAGGCAGCGTCGAATCGCTGATGCGCAACCCGAAATCACTGACAGGCAAGATGCTACGTGAGCCTCTGCAACACCCCATGCGAAGCGCTACCCGGGACATCAACCCACGCCGTAAGAACACGCATGCCGTATACATCCGCAAAGCGGCGCTAAACAATCTGACGAAGCTGAACATCAAGATACCACTCGGCGCTCTCGTCGCGGTCAGTGGCGTATCGGGCAGCGGCAAGAGCTCGTTGATTCGCGGTGTCATGCAACGCAACGTCAGTGCACTCGTCGCCAGCCAACAACGCCGCGGGCGGCAAAAGCCTGCGTTGGTTGGCTGTGAGTCAATCGATGGATGGCAGAGCATCAGACGCGTACTCGAAGTTGATCAGACACCGATTGGCAAGACACCACGATCCTGTCCCGCCACGTACATCGGCTTCTGGGATGACATCCGGCGTCTTTTCGCGCAAACACCCGAAGCACGAATACGTGGCTATACAGCGAGCCGCTTTTCGTTCAATACCAAGGAAGGGCGTTGCCCGGTTTGCGAAGGACAAGGCTTACGTAAAATTGAGATGAGTTTCATGCCCGATGTAAGAGTGCCCTGTGAGGCTTGCGGCGGCATGCGGTTCAACTCAGAGACGCTCGCCATCCGCTATCGCGACAAGAGCATCGGCGAAATCCTGCAAATGGAAGTCGAAGATGCAATCCCGTTTTTTTCCGCCCATCCCAAGATCCACCATGCGCTCTGCTTGTTACGCGATGTCGGTCTCGGCTATCTGACGCTCGGCCAACCCAGCCCAACATTATCGGGCGGGGAAGCCCAACGCATCAAACTGGTCGCAGAGCTGTCGAAAGCTCGTCATAACGGTGGTGAGGATATCGTCGACGCCGCCGACAACCCGCACCACACGCTATACGTGCTGGATGAGCCAACCATTGGGCTGCACATGGCAGATGTAGCAAAGCTGATCCAAGTCATACAGAGGTTGGTCGATGCTGGACACTCCGTTGTCGTCATAGAACATAACTTAGACATATTGGCCGAAGCAGATTGGTTAATCGACCTTGGCCCAGAGGGTGGCAAGGCCGGAGGACGTATCGTATGGCAAGGGAAACCCCTTGAAAACAAGGGTGATCCGAAAAAATCTCAGACGCTTCAAGCGTTGCAGCCGTTTCTTGAACGTTAGACAAGCGAAGTTCGACAACAATTTGGACAATCTTTAGTTTTGTGCTATTGTCTAGTTTCGCGAAGATCAACGCGCCGTTCCGCGACGGCGCAAGGAGCTAACTCATGGCCTCAAGTAAGAAGGACGTGGTTGAGGACGCGTCGAAGCCCACCGGCTATTCTATCGGTGCGGTTGCTCGACTGACGGGCATCTCAACCCACACACTACGCATCTGGGAACGCCGCTACGCAGCCATCGTTGCTGAACGCACTGACAGTGGTCGTCGG